>JANXMO010000498.1 GCA_025354615.1 Burkholderiales bacterium
AGGCCGTCCCCAATACTCCACCGAACATGAATTTTGTGAAGAACATGTGTTTCACCAGCAAACAAGTTTATTAAAACATCGGCCCGCAAGCGCTGTTGAACCAACGACCACCACCGTTGCAGGCCAATGCAGATAAATTCAAGCGGATCGAGAGGACACTCGATATATCCGATGGACGAATTCAATCCAATGATTCTTTCGAGTTCTTAAAAGCCGAACCTCATCACGGCTGGCGGCCCGCAGTATCAGACATTATTTCGCCCTGCTCGCCTTTTCTTGCAAACTTGAGTAATCCCGACGAACGCCGCCCAGCACTGCCTGGCCAATCTTGAAAAAAACGTCAGTATTGTCGATCACGCCAGTGAAAAGCCGCGCGCCGCGGCCGTAGGCGGACAAGGGCACGTCGGTGGCCGTGTGGGCGGCAGCATCGCCAGGCAACTGGCCGGTCACTAAAAAGCCGGTTTGTGTGTTGCGTGCGGATGGGCTGGCCGGTTGCAACGACAGCGGCGGCCGGCTGGCAAAGGGTTGCAGGCCGTCCTGCGTCGGCAGCGGATTCGCCAGCCAGTTCTCGTAGCGGTCGCCGTTGGCGCCATAGCCGATCAGCAGTTTGCCGTCAACATCGGTGGTGCGCGGGTAGCCGTCGGGCGCGATGTCGTAGTGCGGAAAGCCGGCCGCCTGGTAGGTGCCGACAACGGCGTCGCGCAGCGTGGCAGTGCTGGGGCTTTGCGTTGCCTGGCGCAACGCGCTGATGGGCTGCAGGGCCGCGCCGATCACCGCCGCACCGGAGCACTCGTGGTCGGCGGTCACGATGACCAGCGTGTCGGGGTGTTGCGCCGCGAAGTCCTTTGCCACTTGCACGGCGCGATCAAATTCAAGCACTTCGAGCAGCCAGCGGTCGGTGTCCATCGCGTGCGACTGCTTGTCGATCGACGCGCCTTCGATGAGCAACAGAAAACCGCGCGGATTGGGCGCCAGCACTTGGAGCGCCGCGGCCGCCATTTCATCGAGCATCGGCTGGTCGGGGAAGCCGTAGTCGTCGACGACGGTCGACGTGCCGCGGCGCTTGTTGATCTTGTCGAAGGCAACGTTCATGTTCGAGTAGGCGAACAGCCCCAGCAACTGCCGCGGTGCGCCGTTGTGCAGCGCTGCGTCGAGGCCGGCTTTGTCGGGCGCGTAGGCAAAACCGGCGGTCTGGAAGTCGGTGATCAGGTCGCGCGCCGGGTCGCGCGCGCCGGGCGCCACCCGCCAGGCGGCAGCCACGTCGGGCGGCAGCACGTAGTCGCTCCGCGCGTCGCGCTGCGAGCCGTTCAGGGGCTGACCACGTCGGGCGCCATCGGGCTTCAGGACGTCGGTATTCGGCAAAAACCATTTGCGGCCACCGCCCATCAACACCGACAAGCCGGTCTGCGCTCTGTCATCAAAAAACTGGTCGACGATGCCGCTGCCATAGCCGCGGTGGCTGGTGTGCGCGGCCATCGACGCGGGCGTGGCGTCGTAGACATCTGCCGTGGTGACGATGCCGAGCGCGGTGCCCCGCGTGCGGTGCAGGTACTCGGCCAGGTATTCGGTGCGCGGGTTGTCGAAGGCGTCCAGCGTGTCGTCGGGGAACACGCCTTCCTGGTTGTTCGCGGCCTTGTTGCCGGTGACATAGTTGGACATGCCCGGCGCGGAATCGGTGACGATGCCGTCGAGCGACGCGGTCATCACCATCGCGGTGAACGGGAATGTGTCCATCGCCAGCGGCTGCCGCGCCTTGCCCTGGCGGTAGTGGCCGGCGAGGATGCGGGCGGCCGTGCGGTGGGCCGCGCCCATGCCGTCGCCCAACAAAATGATGACGTTTTTCGCGCGGGCGCCGCCGGGCGTGATGGCCACCACTTCAAAGTTGCCGACCGCGCGCGCCACTTGGCCGTCGCTTTGCACTGCTTCAACACTCAAGGTGTGCACGCCCGGCTGGCGCTGCGAATAAGCGCGCTGCGACACCACGGCCGCCGCCGTGCCCGCCGGCAGCGACAGGCCGCTGGTCACGACGCTGGTGGTGCCCGCCAGCGGCTGCAGCACGGCGCCGTCAACGGCAAACGTGAAACGTGACAGCGTCGTGCCGGCGTCGAGCTGGACGGTGGCTTGCAGGTCGAAACGCTGACCGGGCAGGAAGCGCGCGATCAGCGGTGCGGCCGGGTTGCCGTTGGCAAAGAGTTCGCTGGGCGGCGTCAGGCGCGAAATGTTGGGCGCGGCAAATGTCGTCGATGCGCCAAGCACAGCCAGCCACGCGGCAAGCCGCGGCCCCATGCGGCGGCTGCGCAAAGCGCTCGAGCGCGGTGTGAACGAAAACAGCGGGTTCATGGCGTTTTTCCTGGCGGCAGCATGAGCGGTGAAATGCGCGGGAGCACCGTGTCGCCCTCCGACTGCCGCAGCCGCACGAGCGAACGCCGGCCGTCGGCCTCGGCCTCGCCGCCCAATTCGAGCGTGCCGACGACGGCCAGCAAGCCGTTGGCGTGCGGCAGGTGGAGGTCTTGTCGTGACGGCG
>JANXMO010000372.1 GCA_025354615.1 Burkholderiales bacterium
AACTGCTGCCGGGCGAGCCGCTGCTGTCGCGTGACAACTTGGCCTCGATGCGCACGCCCAACGTGCTGAGCGGCAACGCGCCGGGTTTGCAAAGCCTCGGCATCACCCCCACCGCGCTGGACAGTGTGATGCCGCCGCTGCTGCAGCAACGGGCTGGCGCGGCCCGTTTCGAAACCTGGCGCAGCCGGGCGCGTCGCCATTGATGGCGGCGCGCCGTGGCAAGTCATGCGACAGGGCCGCCGCAAACGGGGCCAGCGCCTTCAGCGCGCGGTCGCGATGAAACGCTACCTGGTCGGCGGCGCCGTGCGCGACGCCTTGTTGGGCCGGCTCGCAGGCGACCGTGACTGGGTGCTGGTGGGCGCCGACCCGGCCGCGCTGCAGCGCGCCGGCTACCGGCCCGTCGGCCGCGACTTCCCGGTGTTTCTCGACCCAGTGACCCATGAGGAATGTGCGCTCGCCCGCACCGAGCGTAAAACCGGCCCCGGCTACCACGGCTTCAGCTTTCATGCCGACGCCAACGTCACGCTGGAAGATGACCTGCTCCGCCGCGACCTGACCATCAACGCCATCGCGCAAGACGAATCAGGCGCGTTGATCGACCCTTACGGCGGCCAGCGTGACCTGGCGGCGCGCGTGCTGCGACATGTGTCACCCGCGTTTGCAGAAGACCCGGTGCGCATCCTGCGGCTGGCGCGTTTTGCGGCGCGCTTCGCCGAATTCAGCGTTGCCCCGGAAACAATGGCCTTGATGCGCCAGATGGTGGCGGCGGGCGAGGCCGACGCGCTGGTGCCCGAGCGCGTTTGGCAAGAGCTGGCGCGCGGCTTGATGGAGCCGCAACCCTCGCGCCTGCTGCAAGTGCTGCGTGACTGCGGCGCGCTGGCGCGCCTGCTGCCCGAAGTGGCGCGACTGTGGGGCGTGCCGCAGCGCGCGGACTACCACCCCGAGGTCGACACCGGCGTGCACCTGTGCATGGTGCTCGACATGGCTGCGCAGCTGCAGTCGCCGCTTGCCGTGCGCTATGCCTGCCTCGGCCACGACCTGGGCAAAGGCACAACCCCGGCCGACGTGCTGCCGCGCCACATCGGCCATGAGGAACGCAGCGTCAAGCTGGTGCGCGCGCTCAGCGAACGCCTGCGCGTGCCGACGGACTGCCGCGAACTGGCCGAACTCGTCGCCCGCGAACACGGCAACGTGCACCGCAGCAGTGAATTCAGCGCCGCCGCCGTGGTGCGCCTGCTCGACCGCTGTGACGCCTGGCGCCGCCCGACGCGTTTTGAAGAGTTGCTGTGGGCCTGTGAATGCGATGCCCGCGGCCGCCTTGGGCTTGAAGAGCAGCCTTACCCGCAGCGGCCGCGGTTGCTGGGCGCCTGGGCCCAAGCGGCTGCCATCGACACAGCGGTCATTGCTGCGCAGGCTGCCGCGCGCGGGTTGCACGGGCCGGCGATTGGCCAGGCGATTCAGGCGGCGCGAGAGCGGGCGGTGCAGACGGCGTTATGGGTGCAGTGAATTAAAGGTCCTTGATGATCGGCCGACTCAACCGCCTGACCGCTGCCTTGCGGCCACCAGCTTTCACACATTGAATTCCAAGCCCTCGCAGCAGGGCGAGTTGCGGTTGGCGCTGGCGCTGGCGCAAGCCTGAACGGCTTTTCCTAGTCAACTCATGGTTGTCACGCGCATCAAGCGACTTTAAAGACAGTTGGCCCTGCAGCGCTTCGACATCTTGATCCAGCAATCGGTGCCCTTGCAATGCCAGCGAATCCAATCGGCTCAAGCAATTGATCAGCGCCTGGACCGACAGCTTCAAAGATGTCAGCACGGGCAGCCTTGCCAACGCCAGCAAAAATGCGAAGCAGCTGATGAAACAGCGAAAAAGCCAAACCGTTTTGAAGTCCGAAAAGCCCGCACGGAAATTGCCCCGTTTCAAACGATTACGTGCTCGTTCGGCAGACCCCCTCAAACAGGGGGTTTGGATTTTCAGCCGTGTAATTTCCAATGGATTTTTGTGCCTTAATGGCTTACCGATCGACCCGCCTTCTTTCTTAGCCAGGAACCTCATGATGAACTTCACCCTGTTTCGCCAGACCGCCATTGCGCTTGCAATGGGCCTGGCAGGCGCCGCCGCTTCGGCCGCCTTGCCGTCTTTTACTTTTAACCCGGCAGCCGCCGGGTTGGCCGGAACGTCTTTCACGGCCGACAACATCCTGATTTCCGACTACTCAACGGTGACGTTGAGCGGCACATCCTTTACCGAGACGGGCTTTCTGGCCGTCAGCGGTTTTCAAAATGCCGGTACGGCGCTGACCCCAACGGGGTTGAACAGCACTTATGGCATGTATTTCGCGTTCACCGGCACCGGCACCACGACGACGGGTGACCTGGGCGCCACGCCCACGTTTGGTTCCTTCAACTCCCTGACCTATACGCTGTACGGTTACAACGGCCCTGCGTCGTTTGGCTTCAGCGGCAACACCGCCGTGGAAACGGCAACGGGCGAAGTGGCGCTGGCCACTGGTACGCTGGTGTCGGGTAGCGTGGTGACGGTGCCGGGCGGTGACGGCGTGTCGTTCACGCCTTCGGCCAACGCGAAACTGGTTTTCAACGTGGCGCCGGCTGCCCAAGGCTTCTTCCAGACGCCGTCGCCGTTTTATGGCACGGCGTTGACTGCGTTCACCAACACGTCTTCGCAAGTTGAGCCGTTCAGCGGTGGCTTCCGAATTCTGCAAGGCGGCGGCTCGGTGAACTTTGCCACGCCGGTGCCGGAACCTGAAACCCCGGCCCTGCTGTTGGCCGGCCTGGGCGTGCTGGGTTTCGTGGCGCGTCGGCGCAAGCAGCAGGCCTGACGACCTGGCTGTCGCTTGAAATAGAAAAAGCCGCAGATTGCTCTGCGGCTTTTTTCATGGGTCAACGCAACTCGGTTGTAAAAGGCAACTTACAGCAGACCACGCGTAGCGAAATGCAATGCGGTCTTAGCAGCGTCTTTTAAATCCACCTTGACGTCAAATCCCACCTTGGCGCCAATGCCAAGTGCTAGTCCCAAATCAAGGGCAACTCTGACTTTGCCGTCCTTGAAACCCATTTCGACATTGCCTTCTGCGCCAATCCCCGCCAGTGCAGCGCCCTTGGCAGTGG
>JANXMO010000401.1 GCA_025354615.1 Burkholderiales bacterium
GCACTCTGTGCATGCATCGGGCAATCGGCCGGCTGGGCCATTTCGACGCCCTGAGCGGCATGGCTTTTCATCGCTTCGATCACCATGACGTCCCCCGCCCAACCACGCAGCGGCAGCAGCACAACCATCAAAAGGAGAAAAAAGCGGCGCACGAAGCATCATAGCGTTGGGGTTTTCGCCGTGTCGCTTTGCGTTGCGTCAAAAGTTCCGGATTCATCCCATTTGGGTAAATCAAATTTTTTAATGCCAACTCAATCCCAAATTTTTCTCACTTTTGTTGTGTGGCGCTCTGTCGAAATCCCGCATAGGAAAAGGCCGACGAGATCCGCTCGCAGTCTCGCTCATTGACGCCGGCCGAACGCGCCGTTGCGTACCATGTCCCGCGCACCTGTTCTTCCATCGCATCAAGCATCGCCGCCGCCTGCGTCGCATCGAGCAGAAAGCGCGCACTTTGCGACAGCAGGTTGTCTGCATTGGCGAAGCGCCCGGCATCGCCGCACTCCATTGCCAAGTCGCGTCGCTCCAGGCTGACCGGTACGGCGGGCGTCAGGTCATAGGCCGGCGACAGCCGCCAGTCGGCGTTCTTCGCCAGCAGTGCATGGTTGCGCGGGTGATCGTCGATGTTCGAGATCAGCGCGTTGAAGGCCATCCGGCGGAACAGCTCGCTGGCATCTTTGGCCGGGTCGGCGCTGACCCGTCGCAGCTCTTCGGCAAGCAGCACATAAGACCAGCGGTCGCGCGCACGATAGGTGTCTTCTGTCCGCAGGAGGGTCAGCGCCGAGATCATCCGGGCGCGCAGGTAGCCGCCTGCCACCTTCTCGCGGTCGAACCGCTTGACCAGCAACACGTCCCGGCCGGCAACGTCGATGACGCGGCTTTCGGCGGTGGTGAGGCTGCAGGCGCGCGCAAGGACAAGCATCGCGTGCTCAACACGCGCGCTGTTCCAGGCATCGTCCGGCCGATTGAACTTGGCGATCCAGAGCCCCGCCGCGTCCTCGATGACAGCCTTGGGCCGTGCGCCGCCCATCGAGGTGCCGATCAGCATCAGTTTTTCGACCTGATCGCAATCACCGACAGCAGCAGCTTCATAACGCAGGGCGGGCTGATCGCCGGCCTGGCGGTCATCGTCGGCGACGATGATGTCGGCCATCTCCTGTACCTTGGCGAGCGCCAGTGTCTGGTTGAAGCTGCGTTTTGGCGCAGGCGGAATCTGGTGAAGGCCGAAGCCGAGCGCCCCCGCGCGGTCGTCCGGCGAACAAAGCAGGTACGCCATCTCGCCGGGCTGCGCCTTGCCGAGATGGCGCTGAATGACCCGCCGGCCCCAAAAATCCGGGCTCGCATCGCGCAGCGCGCCAAAGACGCCGTTCAAGGCAGCGGTGGCATAAGTGCGGGGCGAAAGCTTGAGTTCGACTGGATCGAGGGCGACCGCGTTCTGACGTTCCAAGTAGCTGCGGCCGTAGACAAACCGGCCCTCTGGTGCGCCCCTGCGGTCAACGCTCAGTACAAAGCGGCCGGCTGTCACCAGCTCGGTCGTTCCTGGCAGCGTGATGTAGACGAAGCATTCGCCCGGGGTTTCAAAAATCATTGTCCAACCCTGCCTTTGGCCGTGCGCGGGCGCGTTCGCGGGACAAGGCAAGGGTCTGGCCTTCGTCGTCTTTTTCGGGCGCGGCCACATCGTCCATCTGGCTGAGGAGGTCAAGCGCCCAAAGCATCGCCGCATAAATGGCGATGCCGGTCGAGAGCTTGCCCTTTTCCGCATCGGCAACCGCGCGCTCACCAGTGCCGATTTTCTGGGCCATGTCGTCGATCGTAAGATTCCGGCGTAGCCGCGCGGTGCGCAGGTTTGCTCCCAGGCGCTTGAGCGTCTGTTCCACCGCATACGGCGGGGCAGTCAGGAGCTTGTTACGGGCAACCATAGCTGACACCCAATTGAGTTCTTTCAAGAGCATTATAAGTCATATAAAACGCTCTTGAGAGCTGATTGATGTTAGAGTTCAGCTTGTTCGGTTGGTGCTACAACGGCCGGACGGGGCAAAGATGCGGTGTGCAGACTGCACTATGAGCACATTGGAAAATGCGTGCATCGCTAGCTGTATACATAACCGGGGAAACGGTCTGATGTCAGAAGGTCCAATCGCAGAGCAGGTCAAACGCAGAAGAACGTTCGCCATCATTTCCCACCCTGACGCCGGCAAAACCACGTTGACGGAAAAACTGCTGCTTTTTTCGGGTGCGATTCAAATTGCCGGGTCGGTCAAGGCCCGCAAGGCCAGCCGGCACGCCACCAGCGACTGGATGGAAATCGAAAAGCAACGGGGCATTTCGGTGGCCAGTTCGGTGATGCAGATGGCGTACCGCGATTGCGTCATCAATTTGCTCGACACGCCGGGCCACCAGGATTTCTCGGAAGATACCTATCGTGTGCTGACGGCGGTTGACGCGGCATTGATGGTGATCGACGCGGCCAACGGCGTTGAGCCACAAACGCGGCGCCTGCTGCAGGTGTGCCGGGCGCGGCGCACGCCCATCCTGACTTTCGTCAACAAGATGGACCGTGAGGTCAAGGACCCGCTGGACCTGATGGACGAGATCGAACGCGAGCTGGGCATGGAGGTCGTGCCCTTTACCTGGCCGGTGGGCATGGGCAAGGTGTTCCATGGTGTGATGGACTTGCGTGAACAGCAGATGCGGGTGTTCAGCGGCGGCGAAGACCGCGACCGGCACAACGATGAAATCTTGCAGGGCATCCAAAACCCGGCGTATGCCGAACGCTTTGGTGCGCAGTATGAGCAGGCGGCGGGCGAAATGGCTCTGCTTGCCGACGCCGCGCCACTGTTCGAGCGCGATGCTTTTTTGCAAGGCCGGCAAACACCAATGTTTTTCGGCTCGGCCGTCAACAATTTTGGTGTGCGCGAGGTGCTGGACGCGCTGGTCGACCTGGCGCCAGCGCCGGGTGAGCGCGCCGCCATCCAGCGCGTCGTGCAGCCTGAAGAAGCCAAACTCACGGGCGTGGTTTTCAAGATCCAGGCCAACATGGACCCGGCTCACCGCGACCGCATCGCCTTCGTGCGGGTGGCCAGCGGCCACTTCAAACGCGGCATGCGGTTGAAAGTCGCGCGTTCGGGCAAAGAGCTGCGGCCCAACACGGTCGTCAGCTTTCTCAGCCAACGGCGCGAGTTGCTGGACGAAGCATTCGCTGGCGACATCATCGGCATCCCCAACCACGGTGTGCTGCAGTTGGGCGATACCTTGACCGAAGGCGAAAACCTGCAATACACCGGACTGCCGTTTTTTGCGCCGGAAATGTTCCGCAGCGTTGAAGTGGCCGACCCGCTGCGCACCAAACAACTGCGCGCCGGCTTGACGCAGCTGGGCGAAGAAGGCGCCATCCAGGTGTTTCGCCCGGCAGCGGGTTCGCTGCTGCTGCTGGGCGCCGTGGGCCAGCTGCAGTTTGAAGTGGTCGCCCACCGGCTGGAGCATGAATACGGGGTCAAAGCGCGCATCCTGCCCAGCCGTTTTCAGGTGGCCCGTTGGGTGACGGCAGAAACGGGCTTGGGCGCGGCGGCGGATGAACGCGAGCTGAAGCGGTTCATCGACGGCAATTCACACCGCGTCGCTTATGACGCGGTTGACGCCGTGACGGTGCTGGTTGAATACGCGCCGGAGCTGCGCGCCATCGAGACCAATTGGCCTCTCATTCGTTTCCACGCCCTGCGCGAGCACGCGGGGTTGGTTTTTCAAAAGCAGCTTGAAGGCTGACAGCACCCGCGCCGGCAGCGATCAAAAAAAATGGGCTCCAGCAGTAAATGCGGTGCCCATTTGCATTGCGAAGCAATTTATCTTTCACCGCCACGGCATGCCGGGCAGGTGGTCTGTCATTTTTCTTTCCGTTTTTCCACTTGGTTGCCGACAACAGCGCCGACCGCTGCGCCGCCCACCGTGCTGACGGCACTGCCACCCAGAACGGCACCGGCGGCACCACCAATGACGGCCCCGGTGGCAGTGGAGCGATCACGGTCGCTCATGCTGCCGCAGGCGGCCAAGCTGCCCGACACAGCAGCCAACAACACGATGCGCGAAAAAGGACGGAACATATTCATCAAAAACTCCAAAAAGGGAACGGCAAGGGAATAAATTGAAGTGTGGTGCGCCGCAGTTGCCGGCACGATCGGACAGGCCAGCATCGAGGCGTCAGCAGCAACCTACAACGCCGAATCAGCCTACGATTTTGACAGCGGTGGCGCGTGGATTCCGCACGCCAGGATATGGGTGCGTTGCTGCTCATCGCAGGGGAGGACGTGACCCGAGGTGATGCGTTTGTAAGGCTGGTCGCGGCCGGACAACACCAATGCCAGCCGCGTCACCCAGTCGTGGGTGCGCGAGGGCGGTAGGCGCAACGGCGTGGCCAGCAGCCACACCGCCAAGCCGATGGGCAACCACCACGGCAGCGCGCTGCGGGGCCAGCGGGCAACAACCAAGGCCAGCGCACTGGTGGCGCCGCCCAGCACCAGCCCCGCGATCACTTCCGACCAGGTGTGGGCCTGTACAGCGATCCGCGAAACGCCAATCAGCACCGCCAGCAGCGTGCCGGCCGCCAGCCCCCAGGCCGATGCAATGCCATGGCGCGCTGGCAGCAATGCCGCCAGCAGCAACGGGTAGATGGCGGCGGCAAACATGGCATGGCCCGAAATGCCGGTGAAGTCGAGCGCTGCCACGCCCACGCCCCAGCCGATGAAAGCAACCTTGGTGGCGGTGGTCAATACCGCCGCCACCGCCACACCGCCCAGCCAAGCCAGCGCCAGGCGTTGACCGCCGTCACGCCGGGCCAACCAAAGCGCCAAAACGACTGCCGCCGGCAGCAGAATTTGCGCCTCGCCCAAACGGGTGACGTGGTGCCAAAAAACAGGATGGGCCCACAGGAAATGGTCAGTCACGTTGCAAATCGGGCTGAAAAGAAAGAGGGCACCAGGGCCATGGAAACAGCGGTGGCAAAAGAATGCGCCGTTGGCAGGCGGCTCAACGAACCGGCAAGTCGGCGCCTCATGCCGCCGGCAGCACGGGAGGCTTTTTGGCCGCGGTAACGGCTGCTGCGGGCGCCGCTTCAGCCTGCCGCCGCCGTAACAATCGCGCACCGTACTGCACCGCATCGTCCACAAAGGTGAAAACGACCGGGATGACGAGCAGACTCAAGAACGTCGACGTGATCAGCCCGCCGATGACGACGATCGCCATCGGTGAACGAAAGCTCGGGTCCACGCCCAGGCCGATGGCGATCGGCAGCATGCCGGCGCCCATCGCAATCGTCGTCATGACGATGGGGCGGGCACGCTTGTGGCAGGCGTCGAGCAGCGCGTCCCAGCGGTTCATGCCGCGGTCGCGCCGCGCCATGATGGCGTACTCGACCAGCAGGATCGAGTTTTTCGTTGCAATGCCCATCAACATGATCAGGCCGATCATCGATGGCATCGACACCGCCGTATGGGTGACGAACAAGGCCAGGAAGGCGCCGGGAATCGACAGCAGCAGCGCCGCCAGAATCGTTATCGGCTGCACAAAGTCCTTGAACAGCAGCACCAGCACGATGTAGATGCACAGCACGCCGGTCAGCATCGCCAAGCCGAAGCTGGCGAACAGCTCGCCCATGGCCTCGGCGTCGCCGACCGTGGTTTGTGTGACGCCGGGCGGCAGCGTACGCAGCGCGGGCAGCGCCAGCGCTGCGCTTTCCACGGCGCCCAGCGGCTGGCCGTTGAGTTCAATGTCGAAGTTGATGTTGCGCTGGCGGTCGTAACGGTCGATCTGCGCCGGGCCGCTGTCGATGGCCAGCGTGGCAACGTTGCCCAGCGGCACCGGGCCGCGCGCGCCGGGCACCGACAGCCGCGACAGCAGATCGATGTCGGCGCGTGCATCGGCGCGCAGCTTCACCACCACCGGCACCTGGCGTTCGCCGAGGTTGAGCTTGGCGACGTTTTGCGAATAGTCGCCCGCGGTGGCCACGCGCAAGGTGTCGGCAATGGCGGCCGACGTCACGCCCAGGTCGGCCGCACGCGCGAAATCGGGCCGCACGATGAGTTCAGGGCGTACGAGGCTGCTGGTCGAGGTCACCGCGCCGATGCCGCTGATGCCGCGCAGCTGCTTTTCCACCACCTGAGCGTGTTCGGCCAGCACACGGCCGTCCTCTCCGGCCAGCACCAGCACGTATTTTTCGCTCGAGCCGCCCAGGCCCACCTTGACGCGCGCACCGGCAATCAAGCCCATGGCCTCGCGCAGCTGCCCTTCGATGGCTTGTTTGCTGATGCCGGAGCGCTCGCGCCGCGGCGTCAGGTTCAGCGTCAGCGTTGCCGTGCGCACTTCGGGCGAGCCGCCCGGCGCAAAGGGGTCGCTGCCCGTGCTGCCGCCACCAATCGCGGTGTAGATCAGTTTGACGTGTGAGTTCTTCTGGATCAGCTCGCGCGCCTGTTCAGCCGCGGCAAAGGTCTGCGCATAAGTGCTGCCGGGCGGCAGCGACAGGCTAACCTGGGTTTGCGACAAATCGTCCGGCGGGATGAAGCCGGTGGGCAGCAACGGCACCAGCGCGCATGAGCCGATCAAGAAGACGGCCGTGGCCAGCATCGTCCAGCCGCGGTGGCGCAGGCACGCGGCGGCCCAGCGCATGTAGAGGCCGATCCAGGCCGCCTCGCGGTGCTCGCCCTTGGGCACCTTCAGCACATAGGCCGCCATCATCGGTGTCAACAGCCGCGCCACGATCAGCGAGACGAACACCGCAATCGCCGCCGTCCAGCCGAATTGCACGAAAAACTTGCCCGGCACGCCGCTCATGAAGGCGGTGGGCAGGAACACTGCAATCAGCGTGAACGTGGTGGCAATCACGGCCAGGCCGATTTCATCAGCGGCTTCCAGCGCCGCCTGGAGCGGCGATTTGCCCATGCGCAGGTGGCGCATGATGTTTTCGATTTCGACGATCGCATCGTCGACCAGGATGCCGACCACAAGCGACAGCGACAGCAGCGTCACGGTATTGAGCGAAAAGCCGCCGAAGTACATCGCGGCAAAAGCAGGAATCACCGACAGCGGCAGCGCGGTGGCTGACACCAGCGTCGCCCGCCAGTCGCGCAGAAAAGCCCACACCACAATCACCGCCAGCAGCGCGCCTTCGTACAGCAGCGTCATCGAGCCGTCGAAACTTTCCTGCACCGGGTCGACGAAGTTGAAGGCCTCATCGAAGCGGATGTCGGGCTGCTCGGCGCGCAGCCGGGCGATTTCGGCACGCACGCCGGCGGCCACATCCACCTCGCCCGCGCCACGGGTGCGGGTGATCTCGAAGCCCACCACCGGGCGGCCGTTGAGCAGCGCGCCCGAGCGCTGCTCGGCCACCGTGTTGCTCACCGTTGCGACCTGGTCGAGCCGCACGTGGCGGCCATCGGCCAGGGTGATGGCAATGCGACCCAGCTCTGCGGCCGACTGCACGGTTGCGATGGTGCGCACCGACTGCTCGGCGCCGCCCACATCGGTGCGCCCGCCGGACGCTTCCTGCTGCGTTTGCCGCAACTGGCGGGAGATGTCGGCCGCCGACGCGTTCAGCGCCTGCAGCCGCGCCGGGTCTAGTTCGACCCGCACTTCACGCGTCACGCCGCCCACGCGCGCCACCGCACCCACGCCGCGCACGCTGAGCAGGCGCCGCGTCACGTTGTTGTCAACGAACCAGCTCAGCGCCTCGTCATCGCGCCGGTTCGAAGCGACGGTGTAGGTCAGGATGGGCGCGCCCGAGAGTTCGAGCTTCGAGATCAGCGGGTCGCGCAGATCGCCCGGCAAATCGCTGCGCACGCGGCTGACGGCGTCGCGCACGTCGTCAACCGCTTGCTGGGTGGCCTTTTCCAGCCGGAACTCGGCCGTGACGATGGCCACGCCATCCTGCACCTTGGTGTAGATGTGCTTGACGCCTTGCAAGGTGGCGATCGAGTTCTCGATCTTGCGCGCCACCTCGGTTTCCAGCTGCGCTGGCGAGGCGCCGGGCAGCGACGCGGTCACGGTGACGGTCGGCAGATCGATGTCCGGAAAGTTCTGGATCTTCATCGCCTTGAAGCCCATCAGGCCGACCAGCGTGAGCATCAAGAACAGCAGCAGCCCGGGAATGGGGTTGCGGATCGACCAGGCGGAAACGTTCATCGGCAGCAGCGCTTTGGAAATGCCGCGTCAGTCACTGCGGCGCGTCGGCGTGCCAACTCAAGGCCAGCAGCAACGGCGGAGGCGCGGCAGCGGCAGCCACGCGGGAGCGGGCGCCGCGCGACCTGGAGGCTGGCGGCACGGACGACGCCACGGATGACGACATAGCGGCAGGCGGCACCACGGGCGACAACGACGGCACCAGCCCACCGGTCAGCACGCGCACGGTGTCGCCATCGGCCAGGAAGCCGGCGCCGCTGGCAACGACCTGGGCCGCGGCGTCCAGCCCGCTGGTGATTTCGATGCGGTCACCGGTGCGGCGACCAATGCCGACCTTGGTCTGCATGACCTTCGAGTCAGGGCCGACGCGCAACACATAGGCAAAACCTTCGCGCAGCAGCACCGCGCTTTGCGGCAGCGTCAAACCGTTGCCGTTGCCCAGCATGAATTCGCCGCGGGCGAACATGCCGGCGCGCGCCGCGCTGCCGGCCGGCAGGTCGACGTAGACCAGGCCGTTGCGCGTCTGCGCGTCGACCGTGGGCGCCACCATGCGCACGCGCCCGGCAATCGGCGCCGCAGAGGCGCCGCCAGGCGCCACGTCGACCTGCGCCGCCATGCCCGGGCTGATGCGCGCCAGCTCGGCGGCCGGCACTTCGGCGCGCCACTCCAGCCGGCCCTTGCGGATCATGCGGAACAACTCCTGCCCGGCCGGCAACACGGCGCCCACGGTGGCGCTGCGCGCGGAAATGACGCCGTCATCGGGCGCCAACACCTGTGCCTGCGCCAGGCGCAGCTGCTGCACGCGCGCCGCAGCGCGCTGCGCATCGAGCCGCGCATGGGCGGCGCGCTCGGTGCTCAGGTACTGGCTGATCTGCTGTGCGCTCAGCGCGCCAGTGGTTTGCAGCGTGCGCGCGCGTTGCGCATTGGCCGCGGCTTCGGCCAGCGCCGCCTCGGCCTCGGCCACGGCGGCGCGGCTTTGCGCCAAGTCGGCGTTCACCGTCTCGGCGGCAAAAGCGGCCAGCACCTCACCGCGCCGCACGCGGTCGCCCACATTCACTCGCACCTCGGTCAGACGCAAGCCGTTGGCCTCGGTGCCGATCACAGCTTCCTGCCAGGCGGCGACGTTGCCATTGGCTTGCAGCGTCAGGCCAAGCGGCAGCGATTTTGGATGGGTCACGTTGACGCTGAGCGCCGGCTTGGGCGCGGCGGCCGCTTTGTCGTCCGCCGCGGCCCGCATGGCCACCGCCAGCAATGCCGCGCAAAGCAGCCCGGCCACGCCGAACGCTGACCACAGCGCGGTGCGGCGGCGCCCGGCCGGCAGTTGACGAAAGCGGTGTTCAAAACGGGCGGCCTGTTGGGCGCATTGCGCCACCAGCCGCGCGCGCCCTGCCGCCAGCAGCGGGCGGGTGGCCTGCCACAAATCAAGCCAGGCATCCAACAGCTGGCGCAGCGCATGGCCTGCGTGCGGATGCCGTGCCAGCGCAACCGCCTTCCAATCTGCCGCCAGGCGCAGGTCATTCAATGCAAACAAACGGTATAGATACGGCATGAATGACAACTCTAAAAATCCCCAAAGCGCAGCGCCAGCCCGCTGGCCTGCCGGGTGGGGTTGGCGGCAGCGATGGCGGTGGCAGCGCCGGTGCGCTGCAAATCAGCATCGGC
>JANXMO010000402.1 GCA_025354615.1 Burkholderiales bacterium
CCCGCGCTGGTGACAAAACACGACAAGGGGATGGGAGGGCAACATGGAAGGCAATCTGAGTAAAGAGGTTGTCACCGGTCAGCCGACCTGGTGACAGCCAGGATTTCAAAAAGGCGCTGGCCTTTGCACCGTTGCCGCCCCGACAAAGGCAAGCAGCAAAGCCGCAATGAACTCAAGCCGGGTTCGCGGTCGAATTGCGCCCGGCGCGGCTGCCCGTTGCAGGAGGCCGCTTGGCGCGGCTGCCGCGGGGAGCCGGCGCGGGTGGTGCATCCGCATCGGTGCTGTCATCGCTTTGACCATCGGCAGCAACGGACCCTGTTTCGGATTCATTCTCGGTTTGCGTCGCCTGTGCCGACAGGCGCTGACCCGATGCGTCTTCTTCCTCGCTCGCAGCCGTCAACTCGGCACGCTTGTCATTGATTTGAGTCGCCAACGCCACCCAATCAAGACGAACTTTTTCAAGTTCCGGGAACATCTCGCTTTCTTCTTCCTTTACGTGGTGCGTGACGTACTCGCACAGCACGGTGAAACGCGCCACATATTTTTCGTCTTCAGGCGAGAGGTCTTTCAGCTGATTGATCAACGTGTGCATCGACTCGTGCTCCACCTCTGCTTCGTTCACGAGGCTGTCGTCAGTCAGCGCATCACGCGCGGCGGGGTACAGCAATTCCTCTTCCAGCGCGGCATGTACCGTCAACTCTTGCAACACACGTTGAACAACCGCGCTACAGGCTTCAGGGTCGGCATCAGCATCGAATTTTTGAAATTCTTTGTAAGCTTTTTTAACGCGCTTGTGGTCTTCCCTGAGTTCTTCAAGAATTTGATCGCGTGCAGTCGTGGCGGCACGGCTTAAGGGGCGGCTGGGCATTTGTGTTCTCCGAATATGAATTGCCATTGAGACGAAATTCAAAAGGCAAACGCTGTGCCAGCAGGCGTTGCAAGCCGGCCAAATGTTTTATGCAATTTGGTCTGAATTTGCGGTTTGGCAGGCTTTACAGAAAATCAACCGCACATCGGTAAATTGGACCAAACCCGCATTTGCAGAAGTCTTTACAAGGGTGGGTAAACGTAAAGTGGCGGCTTTTAAAGCCGCCGGCCACCCTGCCCACACAGCAGGAAAACGCCGCTTTATATAAAAGTGGTTCCAATTCAAACTGTTGGCACAGGCGTTGCTTCATGAGCTGCTTTCGCTGCGCTGCTTGCGTGGCGCTGCTTGCAACTATCAAAGGTACAGCGTGATTTCTATTGATGTACGCACCGACCATCGGCAAAGCCAGACCCTTTCACCGCGACTGCAGCATGCTGTGCGACTGCTGCAAATGTCGTCCCTCGATTTCGCCGTGATGGTGCGAGACGTGTTGGGCAAGAACCCTTTCCTGGAAGTGGAGGAAGGCGAAGACGGCGACGATGGGTTGCCCTCGAACGACGCGGAAATGAGCGTTGAAAGTAGCGCCGAAAAACTGTTCGACGAAGCGCCTGACGGCACCGACAGTGATGCAGGACACGACGCCGGGCATCTCGACGACAGTGACCGAGACCTGTGGCAGGCGGACATGGGAACCGGCACACGTCGCAATGATGAAGATGGCGACATGTCGGCAATGGACATGATGGCGGTGGAAACAGCGCTGAATACCCACCTTCACGGCCAGCTCAACGTGCTGCCGTTGTCACCACGTGATTTGGCCCTGGCGCGTGCGCTGGTCGAGTCACTCGATGACGATGGCTATTTAAGAACACCGCTCGAAGAGTTGCTGGAGGTAGCGGCGCTGGACCCGGTTGCATCCCTGGTGGAAATGCAGATTGCACTCAAGCGTGTGCAGTCACTTGACCCCGCAGGCGTGGGCGCCCGCAATGTTGCCGAGTGCCTGTTATTGCAATTGCCGGCGATTGATTGCCCGCAGATGCGTGCCCTGGCCCAAACCATCATTGAGCAACACCTGAAAGCCCTGGCTGGCCGCGATGTGAACGGCTTGGCGCGTCAATTGGGTCAACCCGCCGCGCGGATCGAAGAGGTCTGTGACCGTATTCGCCGGCTTGACCCGCGGCCGGGTTGGCGGCTGGGTGCGGCCAAAGCCGCTTATGTAGTGCCGGACGTGATCGTCAAGAAAATACGGGGCCAATGGAACGTGCAACTGAACCCGGCCATTGTGCCCAAGGTGAGGCTGAACCAAGTGTATGCAGAATTGTTTCAGCGGCACCGCACACCGCAAAACGCTGAAATGGGCAGCCACTTGCAGGAAGCCCGCTGGACATTGCGCAACGTCGAGCAACGCTTTTCCACGATTCTCGATGTGGCCGAAGCCATCGTCAAACGCCAGAAGCATTTTCTCGAATACGGCGCAATGGCCATGAAACCACTGGGGTTGCGCGAGATTGCCGAGGAACTGGGCATTCACGAGTCAACCGTTTCCCGCGTGACCAACAACAAATACATGTCCACACCGATCGGCGTGTTCGAGCTGAAATACTTTTTCAGCCGCGCCATGCTGAGCGCCAATGGCAGCGCCTGCTCCGGCACCGCCATCCGCAGTTTGATCCGCGACATCATTGAGGCCGAGAAGCCTGATGCACCGTTGTCAGATGCTGAAATCACCCGTCAATTGGGGCAACAAGGCTTGGTCGTGGCCCGTCGCACGGTCACCAAATACCGCCAGATGTTGCGCATCGAAGCCGTTGAGCGGCGGCGACGGCATGCTGCCTGAATGACGAATGCCCTGCGGCTGTGCCACTTACTGCCGCACGGTTTGCTTCAAGCAATTGGCATCAAGTGCCTGACCTTTTGTTTGTAGAGCCGCTCTTTTTTCCTGAAAACGGGCCTTTTA
>JANXMO010000410.1 GCA_025354615.1 Burkholderiales bacterium
TGCACCTGGCGGTGCAGCGTGTGCTCGCTGCGGCCTTCGCTTTGCAGCTGGCCGACGATCTGCTTGACGTCCTGGCTGCGGCGGCGGTCGGCCACCAGCACGGCGTCAGGTGTTTCGACCACCACGATGTTGTCGAGGCCAACCACGCTGACCAACCGGCTGGTGGCGTGCACCAGCGTGTTGCGGCTGTCGCGCACCATCGTGTCGCCGTGGCTGGCATTGCCGGCGGCGTCTTTGTCGCTGACGTCCCAGACCGCGTCCCAGGCGCCCAGGTCGGACCAGCCGGCGTTCAGCGGCACCATGCGCAGGCCGAAGGCGTCGGAACCGGGGCAGCGCTCCATCACCGCGTAGTCGACCGACTCGCTGGGAATGGCCTCGAAGGCCGCGCGCTCGGGCCGGACGAAGCCGGCGTCGCTGCTGCGCCCATCCCAGGCCAATTGCGTTGCATCGGCGATATCGGGTCGGAACTGCTGCAGCGCCTTCAGCCAGACCGAAGCGCGCACCACGAAGATGCCGCTGTTCCAGTAATAGTCGCCCTGCTCGACATAGCGCTGGGCGGTGGCCAGGTCGGGTTTTTCAACGAATTCAGCCACTCGCCACTCGTCTTTGCTGCCGGTGTTGCTGCAGCGCAGGTAGCCGAAGCCGGTTTCCGGCCGGTCCGGGGCAATGCCCAGCGTGACGATGGCGCCGCCGGCGGCCGTGCGCACCGCCTGCTGCAGCGCCGCGGTGAACGCCGGTTCATCGACGTAAACGTGGTCGGCGGCGGTTACCACCAATACCGGGTCGGCGCCGTCAACGGTGGCGTGCAGGGCCGCCAGCGTCATTGCCGGGGCCGTGTTGCGCCCTGTGGGTTCAAGCAACACCGCGGCCGGCTGCAGCGGCAGTTCACGTAATTGATCCAGCACCAGGAAGCGGTGTTCTTCGTTACCAACAACGACGGGTGCCGCGACCGCAATGTCGGCCGCGCCCAGTGTGGTCAGCCGGGCCGCGGCCTGTTGGAACAGGCTGCGGTTGCCGTCGCGCAGCACCAGGAATTGTTTCGGGTACTGCGCGCGCGACAGCGGCCACAGCCGGGTGCCGCTGCCGCCGGCCATGATGACGGGGGTGACGTTGATCAAGCTCATGGGAAGAGGAGGGCGGAAGTTCGAAAAGGGGTTCACAGGCCGGCGGCCACAAATTCCGCATAGGCGTTGCGCAAGCCGTCGGCCAGCGCGGTGCGCGCCGTCCAGCCGGTACGGGTCAGCAGGCTGACGTCCATCAGCTTGCGCGGCGTGCCGTCGGGCTTGCTGGCGTCGAAAACGATATCGCCGGTGAAGCCGGTCGTCTTCCGCACCTGCTCCGCCAGCTCGGCGATCGTCACATCATGGCCGACGCCGATGTTGACCAACGGCGGCTCGAAGCGGCCGCTGACGCTTTCGTCGCTGCCCAGCAGCGCGGTGTAATGCGCGTCGTCCAGCTGCATCAGGTAGACGCAGGCGTCCGCCATGTCATCGCTGTAGAGAAACTCACGACGTGGCGTGCCGGTGCCCCACACGGTGACGCTGCGCTCACCGCGCTGCACCGCTTCGTGGAACTTGCGCAGCAGCGCCGGGATGACGTGGCTGTGCGTCGGGTGGTAGTTGTCACCCGGGCCGTAGAGGTTGGTCGGCATGGCTGCCAGGTACTTTGTGCCGTACTGCCGGTTGTAGCTCCAGCACATCTCGATGCCGGCGATCTTGGCCAGCGCGTACGGCCGGTTGGTGGGCTCGAGCGGGCCGCTGAGCAGGCTGCTTTCCCGCATCGGCTGCGGCGCCAGGCGCGGGTAGATGCAGCTGGAGCCAAGGAACATCAGCCGTTTGACGCCGGCCAGATGGGCAGCGTGAATGACGTTGCCCTGAATCGCCAGGTTGTCGCGGATGAACTCGGCCGGCAGCGTGTTGTTGGCGACGATGCCGCCGACCTTGGCCGCGGCCAGAAACACGTGGTCGGGCCGCTCGGCCTCGAAGAAGGCGCGGGTAGCGCGTTCGTCGGTCAAGTCGAGTTCGGCATGCGTGCGCGTCACCACCCGGGTGTGGCCGGCGGCGCGCAGTCGGCGCATCAGTGCCGAGCCGACCAGGCCGCGGTGGCCGGCGACGTAAATTTTGTCGTCGGGGTGCATGGCCGCCTTACTCGTTGTAGTCGTAGGCCTGGAAGCCGGCCAGCTTGACCAGGCTGTCGCGCCGCGCGGCCATGTAGTCGGCCTGCACCATTTCGCGCACCAGCTCGGGCAAGGTGATCTTGGGCACCCAACCGAGTTTTTCTTTTGCCTTGCTGGGGTCGCCGAGCAGCGTTTCCACTTCCGTGGGCCGGTAATAGCGCGGGTCGACCCGCACGATCACCTCGCCTGGTTTGCACTTGGCTTTGAGTTCGCCGTCCACCGGCTCGACGCTTGTCACCGTGCCCACTTCGCGATCGCCTTCACCGCTGAATTTGAGCGTCACGCCCAACTCGCGCGCGGCGAATTCAACGAACTGGCGCACGCTGTACTGCACGCCGGTGGCGATGACGAAGTCTTCGGCCACGTCTTGCTGCAACATCAGCCACTGCATTTCGACGTAGTCTTTGGCGTGGCCCCAGTCACGCAGCGCGCTCATGTTGCCGAGGTAAAGGCAATCCTGAAGCCCCAGGGCGATGCGCGACATGGCGCGGGTGATCTTGCGCGTGACGAAGGTTTCGCCGCGCAGTGGGCTCTCATGGTTGAACAGCACGCCGTTGCAGGCGTACAGGCCATAGGCCTCGCGGTAGTTGACGGTGATCCAGTAGCCGTACAGCTTGGCCACGGCATACGGGCTGCGTGGGTAGAAGGGCGTGGTTTCCTTCTGCGGTGTTTCCTGCACCAGGCCGTAGAGCTCGGAGGTTGACGCCTGATAAAACCGTGTTTTCTTCTCGAGCCCGAGGATGCGGATGGCTTCCAGGATGCGCAGCGTGCCGATGCCGTCGGCATTCGCCGTGTACTCGGGCGTTTCGAAGCTGACGGCCACGTGGCTCATCGCCGCCAGGTTGTAGATCTCGTCGGGCTGCACCTGCTGCACGATGCGGATCAGGTTGGTGCTGTCGGTCAGGTCGCCGTAGTGCAGCTTGAAGCGCGGGTGATCGACGTGAGGGTCCTGGTACAGGTGGTCGATGCGGTCGGTGTTGAAGAGCGAACTGCGGCGCTTGATGCCGTGGACTTCATAGCCTTTGCCAAGCAGCAGCTCGGCCAGATAGGCACCGTCCTGGCCGGTCACGCCGGTGATGAGGGCAACTTTGCTCATGTCGTTTGCGGTCTGGATTCAAAAAAAGGAGGGTGCATTGTCGTGTGCGCGGGCGGTTGGTCAGGCGGGTGCTGCGTCAGCATGGGCATAGCCTTGAGGATTCTGGTGTTGCCAACGCCAGCTGTCGGCGCACATGGCGTCGATGCCGCGCGTGGCCTGCCAGCCCAGCACGGCCTTGGCGCGCGATGCATCGGCATAGCAGGCGGCCACATCGCCGGGGCGGCGGGCCACGACGTCATAGGGAATGGGCCGGCCGCTGGCGCGCTCGAAAGCGCGAATCAACTCCAGCACGCTGCAGCCGCGCCCGGTGCCCAGGTTGACCGTGACCGAGCGGCCGCCGGTATCGAGCAGGTGGCGCAGCGCCGCGACGTGGCCGCCGGCCAGGTCTTCGACGTGAATGTAGTCGCGCACGCCGGTGCCGTCGGGTGTGTCGTAATCGTTGCCGAACACCTGCAGTCGGGCGCGCTGGCCTACCGCCACCTGTGTGATGTAAGGCATCAGGTTGTTGGGCGTGCCGCGCGGGTCTTCGCCGATCAAGCCGCTCTCATGCGCACCCACCGGGTTGAAGTAGCGCAGCAGCGCTACTCGCCACGACGCATCGGCGGCTTCAACGTCGCGCAAGATGTTCTCGCCCATCAACTTGGTGGCGCCATAAGGGCTGGTGGTGGCCAACACGGCCTCCTCGGTGAGCGGCAGGGTTTCGGGCCGGCCATAGACCGTGGCGCTGGAGCTGAACACCAGCGTCTTGCAGCCCTGGGCGGCCATCACCTCGGCCACGTTCAGCAGCCCGCCGATGTTGTTGCGGTAATAGGCCAGCGGCTGGGCCGCGCTTTCGCCCACGGCCTTGAAGGCCGCGAAGTGCACCACCGCGGCGATCTGGTGGCGCTCGAACAGCGCTTGCAGCGCGCGGGCGTCGCCCACGTCGCCGCGCTCGAATGCCGGTGTCTGGCCGCCCAGCTGCGCAAGCCGCGGCAGCACTTCAGGCGAGCTGTTCGAGAAGTCGTCCAGGCCGATGACGTTGAAACCGGCCTGCCACAGCGCCAGCCACGTGTGCGACGCGATGTAGCCGGTCGCTCCCGTCAGCAGGATGGTCGACTTCATTGGAGCGTGATTTGCGCCGTGCAACCCGCCACGCGGGTGCTGTAGGGCGATGACAGCACGCCTGCGGCGCTGCGTCTTTCGCCCGTCAGCGAGCATGACAGCAGCACATTGCGCAGCGGTGCATAGCTGGCGCCCAGCGACGCGCCGTTGACCGTGTCGTTGCCTTGCTGCGCACCGTTGACCAGCGAGCGACGCGCGGTGCGCACGCCGGCCGTCAAGCGGATTTTGCTGGTCAACGCATAGGCGCTGTCGACCGCCAGCGTGTCGACGATCTGGCTGGTGTCGCCGATGCCGCGCACTTGCTGGCCGTTGAAGTTGAAAAAGCCGCTTTCAGCGCCGGTATCACGGCTGGCCCAGGTGGTGAACTGCAGCCGGCCAGTGGCCTGGTAGGCCCAGCTGAGGTAGCCGGTTGCGCCTGAAAAATCACGCCCCGAAGCGGCGCCGTCAACCGTTTGCCGGCCAACGCTCAAGCGGCCGTTGATGGTGCTCAACCCGCTGGGCACCCAGGTGCCGGTGAAGTCGATGTCGCGGCGGTTGAAACTGCCGCCGTTGCCTTCGTAATCGCCGCGCGTCAACCGCAAGGCGGTGCCCAGGGTCAGGGCGCCGCTCGGCCGGTAATTGACGCCCAGGCTGACGGCGTTCTGCGTCAGACCGTTGGCTTGATAAGTTGGATCGGAATATGTCAAATTGCGATGGGTCAGCGAGCCTTGCAGCGACACCAATGACGCCAGGCCGTACTGCACGCTGGCCAAGGCCTGGTTGCTTTTTTCGATGTTGCGGTTGGTCGTGCCCGTTGCGTTGCCAGCGCCGTAATTGATCAAGCTGCTGCTGCCGGAAAAGCTCAACGTGCCCGAGAGTTTGTTGATCGTCGACCAATCGAGCCCGGCGTTGAGGCCATAGCTGGTGTTGTCGAGCTGCGTCAGGTTTTGGTAGCGGTTGTTGCGCACCACGCCGTTGGCATACAGCCGCTGGCGGCCGATCGGCTGGTCGAAGCCTGCCAGCGCACCCAGGCTGTAAATGCTGTCGGCAGTGGCGCCAGGCAGTCGAAAGACGTTCGAGTCACGGGTGTATGAAGCCGTTGCGCCGATGTAGTAAGGACTGGTTTCAGCCTGAGCACTGGTCACGCAGACGAAGCTCAAAGCCAGGCCCGGCGCCAGGCGCAAAAGCCGGTAGGGAAGGGCGGTGCACGACAAAGGGGGGCGCATGGGAATCTCCGGGTGAAGTCGAGGCGGAACAAATGGCGCGGGCCGCGCAATGCTAGTAGGCATGGCGGTCGAGAAAAACAATGCGGATTGTCCGCACAATGATCTGCAAATCGAGCCCCAGCGACCAGTTGCGCAGGTACTCCAAGTCGTATTCCACACGGTTTTGCATTTTTTCTATCGTGTCGGTCTCGCCCCGGTGGCCGTTGACCTGCGCCCAGCCGGTGATGCCTGGCTTGACCTTGTGCCGCACCATGTACGCCTTGATCAGCCGCCGGTACTCCTCGTTGTGCGCCACCGCGTGCGGCCGGGGCCCGACGATGCTCATGCGCCCCTGCAATACGTTGATGAACTGCGGCAGTTCGTCGAGCGAGGTGCGGCGCAGGAAGGCGCCAAAGCGCGTCACCCGCGCGTCGTTCTTGGTCGCCTGCCGCACCACGGCGCCGTTGTCCAGCGTGACCATCGAGCGGAATTTGTAAACGATGATTTCCTGGCCATCCAGCCCGTTGCGCCGCTGCCGGAATACCACCGGCCCCGGCGAACTGAACTTGACGCCGATCGCAATCGCCAGCAGCAGCGGTGAAATGAGCAGCAGGATCAGCGTGGCCAGCACGATGTCGCTCAGCCGCTTGGTCAACTCATTGGTACCGGTGAACGGGGTTTCGCAAATGCCCACCACCGGCACGCCGTTCATGTCCTGCAGCCGGCCCTGGATGATGCTGATGCCGAACACATCGGGCACGAAAAAGAGCGACGCCGTCGTGCCCTGCACGGCTTCCAGCAGCTCGACGATGCGCGGCTGCGAGCCCAGCGCCAGGGTGATGAACACCTCGCGCACCTGGTGCTCGCGGACATACGAGGCCACGTCTTTCAAGCCGCCCAGGCGGTTCAGTGCCGCGGTGTCGTGCAGCCGGTCGTCGCCACGGTCGTCGAAGTAACCGAGGAATTCCGTGCCGTGGCCGTCGATGCCGCGCAGCGCGCGCGCGACCTTGACGCCAAGCGGCCCGCCGCCCACCACGATGGCCGGCCGGCGTGCTTGCGGCCGCGCCGCGCACACGGCCAGCACCCGCCGGCCCACCCACAGCGCCCCACATTGCACGATCGGCGTCAACGCCGCCCACACCAGCAAGGCTTGCTCGTCGAAAAAATGCAGGCTGTGCGTGGCATAGCCGCACAGCGACAAAATGGCCAGCAACATCAGCCACGAACTCAGCACGTCGACACACGCTGCCAGCAAATTGTCGCGAAAGCGGTTGCGTCCCGGGAACGTCAGTGCGAACACCAGCAGGCACAG
>JANXMO010000425.1 GCA_025354615.1 Burkholderiales bacterium
GTTGCCAAGGAGGCCAGCGTCCATGGCAGCAGAGAGCGGGAAGAAGAAAGCGCAGTCAAAGGCAAATGGATACGCCTGAAAAGCCACTGAACCGCACCCGGCCCAAACCTTTCAGCCGCAAAAAAACGCCCGGCTCGAACGCGGACGCAAGGCTAACATTGCAGCGGTCACCGGTGGGTGATGCGGAAGCAATCGCACCAAGCCTTGGGTTGATACGCCGCAGGCTGCTGCAGCAAGACAACCATGCGCCACGATACTGCCTGTAAAGAATTATCTGCAATGCCGCAGACGCCGGCGCGCGGCAAGAACGCCGCGCCCGTTCGCAAGAGACCTGTGCAGCACCATGCTGGTACGCCAACCTGGAAATTTCGGAACAAGACGAATGCGATGGATTCGGCCCGAGGGCAAGGCGCAAACCACAGCGATACCCAGCGGTATCGCGAGGCGTTTGCAACGCCACCAATCGGGGCGAAGACGCGCATTCATGTTTCGAAATCTTCGGGTTGGCTTACTAGTGCAGTCCTTTGGACCCTGGCGTTGTCAAGGGGCCGTTGTTGACCAAATCCCGGCCCTCAATTCCTGCAAACAGTTTGGCAGCGCGCACTTTGATGTCCAACAGTTCGTCCGCGGTAACGCTGTAACTGCCGCTGAACGAGTCGACCTGGACGCTGAATTCAATGTCTTTTCCAGCATGCGACAGAGTGCCGCTGGTGAAGGTGTAGTCGGGCAGCAGGGCGGGCACGCCTTTGGTTTTCGCGTCGTAGTCGATATACGTCACGTCGTAGATTTCGCCGCTGGCCAAATCAAGCGAGCCGGTGGCCTGCACGATGTCGTCTTCAAGCTCGTCTGCAATTGCGATGGGTACTTTGAGGTGCATGGGGAGAACAAGGTGTTGGAAGAGTGCCGTTCTGTAAATCACTGACCATGGCACAGCAACAGCAAATGCTTGGCGGAAAAACGGCTAAGGCATTTTGACTTCATCCAGGCCATTTTTCTCGTCCATCGAATCACCCGTTGGAAATGGAATCGGACCTCGGCCCTGTGATACGCCGCTCGGTACAGCGGTGCCGTCAACCGCGCCGGCAGACAGGCGGCTACCAGGTTGTAAAACCCAGTCAGTGCTGTCGCACGAAGTGGCGATGTGCTTTTCAGCGGTCATGGCGGCGCTGGGTGAAATGGGGTCACTGGCAGGAAAAGTCTGTTTCAGTGACTCGTCCAGCAGTTGTTGATAAGTCGGAACGCCATGTGGCTGGGTGCCAACGGCACCGCCCGAGAGCTTGTGGGGAATACATGGGCGGGTGGAATTCATCGCTGTGCGCCTTGACGAGGTGGCCGTAGGGCCATTGGCGCGGCAGATAGCGTTCCAGCCTGCCCACCCGATCGTCGAGCGACTGCTTGAGAAGCGTAGGAAACGACGCACACCCCTTTTGCCTTAATACCGACTGCACCGATGCACTGGAATAAATAAACTGATTGCCTCAGTTCGGTGAATTCTCACCAGCGAATAAGGAGCATTGAAATGAACAAAGATCAAGTGGTTGGTACCGTTAAAGACGCCGCCGGAAAAGTTCAACAAAAAGCTGGTGAAACCGTTGGTAGCCTGGAGCAACAAGGCAAAGGGTTGGCCAAGCAAGCCGAAGGCACTGCTCAGAAAACCCTGGGCGATGCAAAAGAAGTCATCAAGGATTCTTCGCAACGCTGATATTTCTCAATTCGCAGCATCTGATTGCTGCACCAAGTTTTAAATAAAAAGAGCCGCATAAAGCGGCTCTTTTTATTTGGGAAAAAGGTTTTCCATTCAAAGGCAAATTATCGATGGTCCCTTCGCTTTTTCTCTGAGCGCACCGAAGATGCCAAAAAATCTAATTCTTTTATACCCTTTTCAGAATAAATACCGTAGGTATATACAACATTATCCGTTGAACTTCCACTCCTGATTTTTTGCCCTGCAGCCCCTTCAATGGCCGCTTTTTCAAGCGCTCTAATGTCTTGAGGGGTGTCTAATAAAAAATCTTTAGCAGTATGAACAACATGTGCTCCGTCACGTGTTTTTTCTTTTGCAGTGTTCAACAGCGATTCATGCAA
>JANXMO010000461.1 GCA_025354615.1 Burkholderiales bacterium
GCCGCCAAAGACGGCGCCGCCGGCTACATCGTCAAGCCGTTCACCAAGGCCACGCTGGAAGACAAAGTGCAGAAGATCATGCAAAAACTCGCCACGCCGGCTTGACGAGAACGCCACCATGAAAATGAATGAATTGCCAGAACACGCCTTGCTGTCGGCGAAAGAACTGGCACCGGCCACGGCGCCGGTAGCCGACGTTTTTCATCAGTTGGGCGCCATCACACGCCAATTGCACGACACCATGCAGCAGCTCGGCGTGATGCCGCAGCTTGCTGCTTCTGCGGAAAGCCTGCCCGACGCCCGCAGCCGCCTGACTTACATCGCGGAAAAAACCGGCGCGGCAGCGGAAAAGGTGCTCAATTCGGTCGACCACGCCAAGAGCGACCAGGCCGGCATTGCCGCACGCACCCGCGAAATGGCGGCGGCCCTGGTCAACGACCCGGTCAAGGCCGTGGCCAGCGGCGCAGTGATGAACTTCGTCGATGCCGTCGATGCGGCGATTGCCCGCACCGATGGCCACCTGACCGACATCATGCTGGCCCAGGACTTCCACGATCTGACCGGCCAGGTGGTCGCCAAAGTGGTCAAGCTGGCAGCCGAGCTGGAAGACAGCCTGGTCAAGCTGCTGGTTCAGGCCGCACCAGGAGAGCACGGGGCCAAAGCCGAGCCGTCACAGCTGCAAGGGCCCGTCGTCAACCCGGAGGGCCGTTCGGATGTGGTCAGCGACCAGAGCGAAGTCGACGATCTGCTGGCCAGCATGGGCTTTTAGTCTTGCTGTGTCACAAAAGCAGTTTTTCATTCATTCTGCCGCAGCACAGGCATTGCCCGAGACGGGCGGCCAGTTGCTGACTCAAGTTGAGTCGCAGGGTTGTGATCGAGTGCTTCACATGCTGCTGCGCGCGCTGGGCTGCCGCGGGGGACGTAATCTTTGGGAATGGCAGGCACTTGGCGTTCGATGGAGTTTTTTTTGCCAGCGACCGGCTTGCCAGCCATGAGTCGCTCGGCCATCAAGAATCCGTAGGCCGCAATGCTCAGGCTGGCATGGTGATGAAACCCTCGCCAGCCACGGCCCTCGTAGTGACCCAGTCCGAAGTCCTGCTTCAGGTCCTGGTAGTCGCGTTCGATGCGCCAGCGTTGATACGCTGCGCTCACCAGCCCCTCCAGCGGCGTGTCTTCGGGCAGCGTGGACAAAATGTACTTTGCCGGCTCTTGCTGCTCGGCTGGCCACTCGATGAGCAACCACTGCAGCGGTCGCAACCGAGCCTTGCCGGCGTTGCCACCGGCGTGGCGCACGCGCAGCGCGGCAAAGCGCCCGCTGAGCGGCTCGTTGGTGCCCTCGCGCCAAGTGATCGTCTGGAATGCCTGCTCGGGCAGCGACAGGGCCAGTGCCTTGACGCTCAACGGCTGCAGCTGTGGCGTACGCCGCGGCATCACGGGCGGCCTGCCGTTGCCGCTGTAGCGCTTGGGCGGCAGCGGCTCGACTCCAGGAGGCCAGACCACGACTGCCGATGTCACGCCCACAGCGTACGGCAGACCCATGTCGCTCAGCGCTTGACGGAACGCCGTGTCCACGCCATAGCCTGCATCGGCTAACACGCAGTGGTGCGGCGCGCCTTCGGCCAGCAAGGTACGCAGCTGCACCAGGGCGATCTGCGTCTTGGTGGCAAAGCGCAGCTCCTCGGGCACGCCAGCCTGGCTCCTGCGGTTGGGGTCAGCCGCCCACTCCTCGGGCAGGTAGAGCTGCCACGCCACGGGAAGACTGCCTTGATCGCACGCCAACGACACGCTGACGGCCACTTGGCAGTTGTCTTGCTTGCCCAGCATGCCGCAGTATTGACGGGCGACACCCACGGAGTGCTTGCCCTTCTTCGGGAATCCGGTGTCATCGATGATCCACCAGCCGCCAGATTGGAAGTCCATCTGGGGCACGACCCACTGGCAGACGCGACGAAGCATTTGTGCATCGGACCAGTCAGCCTTGGCCACAAAGTGATGCAGTGACTGGTGCCGGGCGCTGGCGTTGTGGGGGTCCACCCTTGCCGCCATCGGCTCCACGCTCTTGCGGGCCAGTGGCAGCATCAGCCCTGTGCAGTAGCCTTTGAGTCCAGCGTGGCGGTCCAGATGCCCCAGCCCTTGCGCCAAATGCTCCAGGTACTGATCAAACCGTTCGCTCGCACCCATCACGCCTCATCTGGAAAATGAATGAACGCTTATCTTGACAGGGTTTATTGACACAGTAAGACCAAGGCGTGTTGCGTCAACGGCGGGCAGGCGGGTTGAGCAACGGCAAACTCAGGGTCAGCAAGGCGATGCTGCACGGCGGCAGCACCAGATCGATGCTGCGGCCGGTGACCGGCAGCGCCTGCTCGCTGCGCGTGACCACGCCGGCCACGTCACGCGCGTCGAGCGGGTCGGTGCAGGACAACAGCGTCAGCTGCGCGCTGATGACGGCGGCGGCATCGCTTGCATCGAGCGCCACCCGGCCGGCGCCGCGGCGCTTCGGATCTTTGTGGATCAACAGCACCCGCAGCGTGCGGCCCGCGCGGCTGGTTTCACGGGTGACCATCGCCTCGACCAGCGGCAGCGCGTCGACCGCCGGCACCAGGCCGACACTGCGCGTGGCCACCTGCTCCACCTGCACCTGCGGCGCCGGCAGCAGCTCGCCACGCAGCGCTTCGCCGAACAGGCGCATGGCTTCATAGGCCGGCCGCGGGTAACCGTTTTGATGGAGAGCACCGAATTTCCAGTTGCCCGACAGCGACCACTGGTTGGCCAGCAGCACGTTGGGGCTGGCGGCGAACAGGCGCAGCACATCGGCCAGGTACAACGCGCCGGCGGGCGTGGTGATCCAGTCGTCATTGGCGCCAGCGCCGAGCGTGAACAGCGGGCTGTACTCGGTCACCGCCAGCGGCAGCGGCACGCCGGGGCGCAGCGCATCGAGCTGCGCGCGCGTGGCCGCAAGATCGGCCTGCACCGAGCGGGCGCCGGCCATGGCGCCCCAGTACTGGCGGGTGGCGTCGCCAACGGCGTCGGTGGCGAACGGCGCATAGGCGTTGTGCACACAGACGTAGTCGAACGGCTCGGTCAGTTGGGCAAGCACCTGGGTGGTGAAACCCGGATAGGGCGTGACGGGCACGCCGTTGCGGCGGTCCTGCGTCAACGGCAGGCCGATGCGCACCGACGGGTCAACCGCGCGCAACGCGCGAATGAAGGCGCCGGCGCGGCGAGCGAATTCGGCCGGCGTCAGGTCGAGCTCTGGCCGGCTGTCCATCTTCAAATATGGCTCGTTGCCCAGCTCCCAATACACCACGCGCGGCAGCTGCTGCCCGGTGATGGACGAGACGAGCCGCGTGACGTTGGTCGCCGTCAGCCATTGCGCGGCTTCGTCAGGCGTGCCGGTGACGAGGTTGGCGCTGATCAGCGGCGCCGCGCCGGTGGCCTCGCACAGCTCAAGGAATTCACGCGTGCCGAAGCGCGTAGGCTGCAGCGTGTGGGCGTTGACGTGGTCATTGAGGCCGCGCGAAGCCATGTCGCCCAAGCCGCGCTGCCAGTGGTAGCCGTCGGTTTGCGCGCCGCCCGGGTAGCGCAGCACGGTCGGGGCCAGGCGCTTGACTTGCATCAGCATTGCGGGGTCGAAGCGGTTGTCGGCCGCGAGCAGGTTGTCGCCACCGTCGACCCACTGCACGTTGCTGCCGAGCACGCGACGGTTGACCGGTGTGCCGATGGCACCGGCACTGACGGTGACGTCGAAGCGGCCAACTTTCACCGCGCCTGGCAGCGGCTCGATGGCCGGCGCCGCCTGCAGTGGGTTGCCCCGCCAGGCCCACAGTGCAAACCCGGCCGCAGTGCCAGCCGGCAGGCTCCACAACAGCCGGCGGCGCCGAGGGTTCGGGGCCGTCAGGCCTTTTTGCGGTAGCGGTTCAAAAGCCATGCCCTTCAGTCCTTTGAAAATGGTTGGTTTTGAATGATGGGTCCAACATCAATCAGCTTGAATCAGTGATCAGGTGAAAGCCGACTCCTCTCCTGCCCGCTGGAGGAGGTGGGGTAAGGGATGGCGCACAACAAAAACAGTGAATGCCATGGCTGCAGGCTACCCTCACCCAAAGGGAGAGGGAGCCCATGCAACATTGGCTGTGGGGTGAAGGTTAACTCCCTCTCCCGCCCACCGGAGAGCTGCCCTCGCTCCACCTTTTTCCAAAGGGAGAAGCCAATGCAGCATCGGCTGTGGGGTTAAAGGTAACTCCCTCTCCCGCCCGCGGGAGAGGGTGGGGGTGAGGGTGAGGGATGGCGCATAGGCGAGTATCAAGCCGGCATTCATGCACTCAAATCGGTTGTCGGCTCAGGAGTACGTCATTTCCAAAAGAGACACGGAATGCGGCGGCAAACCCGCCACCAACTGCCGGCCGCCGGCCGGCGCGGTGCCGGCACGCTGCCACAGGCCGGGCACGTCGGCTGTGTCGTTCACATCATCGGTGCTCAGCGTCGTCAGGCTGATGCTGGCGGCCAGCGCGCTGCTGCCCAGTACCACCTGCACCTGGGCGCTGCGCTGCGCGTCTTTGTGGATCAGCAAGGCGCGCAGCACACGGCCTTCGCGGCACACCAGCGCGCTCAGCAGCGGCAACGCGCCACGCGCCGGCACCAGGCCGACGGATGGCGTGGCAACGCTGTCGCATTCAACCAGAGCAGCCAGCCGCTCGCCGCGCAGCGTTGCGCCGACCAGCGCCATCACGTCGGCGGTGGCGCGGTTGAAGGCATTGCCGCCCTGCCCGCCAATCGCCCCGAAGCGGCCGTTGCCCGACAGCGACCAGTGGTTGGCCAGCAGCAGGCCAGGTGTTTCGGCCAACACGCGCAGCAGATCTGCGACGTACATCGCGCCCAGCGGCGTGGTGGAGCCGGTGTCGGCAGACGAAAACAGCGCCGCGTGCTCGGTTACCGCCAAAGGAATGGCGGCGCCGGGGCGCAACTCGTCCACCAGCGCGCGGGCGCGGGCCAGGCTGTCGCGCACGCCTTCGGCGCCGGCCATGGCCGCGGCGTAACGTGCCGCGCCGGTAGGTGCATCGCCAACGGCGAGCGGCATGTAGGCGTTGTGGAAAGAGGCAAAGTCAAAACGCTCGGTCAGCGCGCCGGCCACGCTGCGGCTAAAGCCGGGGTAAGGCGTGACGGATTGGCCGTTGAGCGCATCCAATGTCAACGGCAGGCCGATTTGCACACTGGCGTCGACCGCGCGCATCGCGGCGATGAACAGGTTGGCGCGGCGTGTGAACTCTGCCGGCGCAAGCGTCAAATCACCGCGGAAATCAACTTGCAGGTACGGCTCGTTGCCGATTTCCCAGAACGCTACGCGTGGCAGCAAGCGGCCGGTGGCAGACGAGACGATGCGGTCCACATTGGTTTGCCGCACCCATGCAGCCGCCTCTTCAGGCGTGCCCGTCACCACGTTGACGGTGAACAGCGGTTCGGCGCCGGTGGCCTCGCACAGCTCCAGCACCCGCCGGGTGCTCATCAGCATGGGTTGAATCGCGCCGGTGAACACATGTTCGTTGCGCGCGCGCTGCCAGTGGAAAACGTCGGATTGCAAGCCGCCCGGGTAACGCAGCACCGTGGGCTGCAGCGCCCGCACCTGGGCCAGCGGCGCGGGGTAGAAAACGCCGTTGGCGTCCACCAGGTTGTCGCCGCCGTCAACCCACTCCACGTTATGGCCCAGCACCCGGCGGTTGACGGGCGTGCCGGTGGCGGTGGCATTCACCGTCAGCGTGGCCTGGTGCAGCACAGGGGTGCTGGACGAAGAAAAAGAAGCCGGCGCCCCGCCGTCCGCCGATACGGAACCACCGCAGCCCGGCAGCCAGGGCAGGCTGGCGGCGCCCATCGAGAGCGTGTGGAGGAAGCGACGTCTTTGCATCGGCGAAGCATCTCACGCGCCCAGGGCACGGCTGTTTGGAGACCCCTTGTTCCAAGGGGGTTGCTGTCACGTGTTTTATTTTTGGGACGGTGCCAGGATGTCGCCAAGGCACGTTCCCAGAAGCCTCAAGAACGCAGGATGCGCCAGGCCCTTTGCATCAACCCGCCGCTGGTGCGCGCCCGTGCGGCCAAGGCTGAACGCGGCCGCAGCCAGGCGCCTGCGCGGTAGAGCACGAAGCGCAGCGCGAAGCCGCTGACGGTAATGAGGTCATAGAGCCAGATGCCGCGCCCGCCGCGCATCTGCCGGTAAAACTGGCGCGGGCCTTTGAGCGACGACAGCAGCACGTCGCCCTGCTGCTGCTTCATGCTTTCGCCCTGGTAGTGGACGATGCTGGCCACCGGCGTGTAGACGACACGGCCGCCGGCCTGCTTGAGGCGGTGGCACAGTTCCATGTCTTCGCCATACATGAAGTAAGCGGGGTCGAACAAGCGGCCTTGCAGCGCCGTGCCGCGCAGCAGCATGCAGGCGCCGGAGACCCAATCGACGTCGATGTCGGCCGTCACGTCACGGTCGAGGTACAGCGGCATCGGCCGCCAGGCGGCTGGGAGCAGCCGGTCGAGGAAGAAATAGTGGTTGGCCAGGTTCAGCAGCCGCGGGTAGGCGCCACCGGTCCAGCGCTGCAGGCTGCCGTCGCCATTGAGCAGCCGGCAGCCGGTGACGGCGACGTCCGGGTGCGCGTCGAGGTGCGCCACCAGCGCGGCGATGGCGCCCGGGCGCACCACGGTGTCGGGGTTGAGCAGCATCACGTGGCGACCGCGGCAGCGCGGCAGGGCCTGGTTGTTGGCGCGGCCGAAGCCGACGTTGTCGGTATTGGCGATCAACTCAATTTGGGGGAATTCCGCCTGCACCATGGCCGCGCTGCCGTCGGCCGACGCGTTGTCGACCACGATCACCTGTTGCTGCGCCGGCGTCAGGCCGCCGTCGTCGAGCACCGAGCGCAGGCAGGCGCGCAGTAGCTCACGCACGTTCCAGTTGACGATGATGATGCTGACGGCAATTTCTTCATTCATGGCCGGAAAGCTCCACAGGCGGGGCGGCCGTGCGGCCGCCGTGATGATGATGATGTGAGGATGCGGACCGCAGTGCG
>JANXMO010000471.1 GCA_025354615.1 Burkholderiales bacterium
CCACTATGTGCTGGTGGCCGGCTCGCTGTATGCAATGTTCGCCGGTGTTTACTACTGGGGTCCAAAGTGGACGGGCGTGATGTACAACGAAACACGCGGCAAGATCCACTTCTGGGGCTCGCTGATTTTCTTCAATCTGACCTTTTTCCCGATGCACTTCCTCGGTTTGGCCGGCATGCCACGCCGCTACGCCGACTACCCGATGCAGTTCACCGACTTCAACATGGTGGCCTCGGTAGGCGCTTTTGGCTTCGGCTTCATGCAGGTTTACTTTTTCCTGTTCGTGGTCGTGCCGATGATGCGCGGCAAAGGCGCGCCGGCACCCGCCAAACCGTGGGAAGGTGCAGAAGGCCTGGAGTGGGAAGTGCCGTCACCGGCGCCGTTCCACACCTTCGAGACGCCACCAAAGTTGGACGTCACCGCCACGCGTGTGATCGGTTGAAAACTAAAAGGCCTTCGCCATGAGCCCGGCTGAACAGAAAAAACGCAATCTGCGCTTGGCCCTCGTGTTGGCATCGGTGGCTGCAGTGTTTTTTATCGGCTTCATCGCCAAAGCGGCGTTGTTCGGGCTGTAACGGTGCCGTACCCGCTGCGTTCCTTGGTTCCTGCGCGTGCGGTTCTGCGTGCGGACAACCTGCGCATGGTGGGCAAGCTGACCGTGGTGGCGGCGCTGATGTTTTGCTTTGGCTACGCGCTCGTGCCGATCTACAAAGCCGTGTGCACCGCGCTGGGCATCAACGTGTTGTCGCGTTCCGAGCAGCTGACGTCGGGCAGGGGCGCTGCCGCGCCACGCACCAACACACAGGTCGACTTGAGCCGCACCATCACGGTCGAGTTCGATGCCAATGCGCGTGGTGTGTGGGATTTCAAGCCCGCGCAGCGCAGCATCGACGTGCACCCTGGCGAGATGGCCACGGTGATGTACGAATTCAAAAACACCCAAAACCGCACGATGGCGGCCCAGGCCATTCCCAGCTATGCGCCGATGCAGGCAATGGCTCATTTCAACAAGGTCGAGTGTTTTTGCTTCAACGAGTACACGATGAAAGCCGGCGAGAGCAAACGCTGGCCGGTGGTGTTCTACATCGACCCGAAACTGCCAAGGGACGTGCGCACCATCACCTTGTCGTACACATTCTTTGAAGTGGGCGGCAAGGTGCCGCCCGCGCCGCAAGCTGCGGCAACGGCCGGCCAAACGGCAGGGCGGCGTTCATGACGAATGACGGCGGCTTGCGCGAGGCCGTGCGCCGCAAGGCTTCGTTTTGGCAAACTTTGCGGGCGGTGGCGTGGTCTTTTTTCGGCGTGCGCAAGTCCGCGGAATATGAGCGAGACGTGGCGCAGCTCAATCCCGTTCATGTGATCGTGGCGGGCGTGATTGGTGCGCTGCTGTTCATCGTCTTGCTTGTGGCGCTGGTCGATTGGGTGCTGTCCAGCGGCATTGCTCGCTGATGCGGGTGTCTGCGTGCCGCACGTCCTCAGCCCTCATTTGATCAATCGAGTACTTGTTTTAATTTCTAAATAGTTCAGGTTTCAGGAGAATCCTATGTCGGCAGCGACACCCCACGGCCAAACGCCTTATTACTTCATTCCGGAACCGTCCAGTTTCCCGGTGTTGACCGCCACGGGTTTGTTTTTCGTCATCATCGGTGCAAGCCAATGGGTGAACGGGGAAATGCTCGGCGCATACGCCGTGGCATTCGGTTTCGCAATGTGGGCTTATGTGCTGCAAGGCTGGTTCCGCCAGGCGATCAACGAGAGTGAAAAAGGGCTGTACAGCGACCGCATCGATGCCTCGTTCCGCTGGAGCATGAGCTGGTTCATTTTTTCTGAGGTCATGTTTTTCGGCGCCTTCTTTGGTGCCTTGTACTGGGCGCGGCTGCATGCCGTGCCCAACCTGGGCAGCCTCGACAACGCGGTGCTGTGGCCTGATTTCAAGGCCATCTGGCCCAGCTCACAGGCCGGCATCACGGCCTCGCCCGCGGGCGTTGTCGAGCCGTTTTCGACCATGGGTCCATGGCCGATTCCGACCATCAACACCGCACTGCTGCTGACCTCGGGTGTCACGCTGACCATTGCCCACCATGCGCTGCTGGTCGGGCGGCGTGCCAGAACCATTGGCTTCATGTGGTTGACGGTTGCGCTGGGTGTCTTGTTTTTATGCTTGCAGGCTTACGAGTATTCACATGCTTACAGCGAGCTCAATCTCAAACTGAGCTCCGGCATCTACGGTTCCACGTTTTACATGCTGACGGGTTTCCACGGCTTTCACGTGTTCGTCGGCATGTTGATGCTGCTGTTCATCACCTTGCGGCTGCAAAAAGGCCACTTCACGCCTCAACGCCATTTCGGGTTCGAAGGCGCGGCCTGGTATTGGCACTTCGTCGACGTGGTGTGGCTGGGCTTGTATATCGTCGTGTACTGGCTTTGACGGGTTGTTGCGTTGGCCGCGCCTCAAGCCGCTCGGCCAACGCTTTCAGCCCAGCGGCAGCCCGGTCGGGTGAATCCAGCCGAGGCCGTAGGCGATCAAGATGCACAGGAACAACAGCACCGACAAGCCAATTCGCCAAGCCAGCGCGCGCCACATGCGGCTTGATTTGGGCTTGCCGTCGCGTCCGTCCCGCACCATGGACACACCGGCTGTCAACAAAGCGCCAAGAATGGCGACGAACGCAAGGCCAACGAGGTATTTCATGGAGCGGCATTATCCGCCGCGCATTGCGGGCCGGCGGTCATGAAGGCC
>JANXMO010000493.1 GCA_025354615.1 Burkholderiales bacterium
TGCACGAGCGGTACTTGCGGCACCGATTTGTTGAACCTGCATTTGGCGGAGAAAGGGTTTGTGGTCCATGGTGTGATGGATGGGCGCTTGAAAAATCAAATGTAAACCCAAGATCCGGTTTGTACGGGATATTGCAGATATGAAAGACTTTCGTATCCTTTAAGATATTTGTCAGATCGTCCCCGCCTCATTCACCTTACGTCTCTGGAGTCAGCATGAACGAAACCTTTCAATCTGTTTATGGTCCTGCGGGCGGCAGCGCCTCGACGGTTGATGAACGCAACCGCGTGCTGCGCAACACCTATTGGTTGTTGGCTTTGTCGATGGTGCCAACGGTTGCCGGCGCTTGGTTGGGCGTCGCCACTGGCTTGGCGCGTGCCATGTCCCCTGGTATCAGCATGGTGGTCTTTCTGATTGGCGCCTACGGTCTGATGTTCGCCATCGAAAAAACGAAAAACTCCGCCGCTGGCGTGCCCGTTTTATTGGGTTTTACGTTCTTCATGGGCTTGATGCTCTCACGCTTGGTCGGTGCGGTGCTGGGTTTTTCAAACGGTGCCAGTCTCATCATGATGGCGTTCGCAGGTACGGGCGCCGTGTTCCTGGGCATGGCGTCGCTGTCATCGATCATCAAGCGGGACTTGAGTTCGATGGGAAAATTTCTCTTCATCGGCATGATTTTGGTTTTCGTCGCTGGTATTGCCAACGTGTTCATCCAGTCGAGCGCCTTGATGGTGACGCTGTCCGTGTTGGTGATTGGCATTTTTTCAGCCTTCATTCTTCATGATTTAAAACGCGTGAAAGATGGCGAGGAAACCAATTACATCTCAGCGACACTGGGTGTTTATTTGAGTCTGTACAACGTGTTCCAAGCCTTGCTCAGCCTGCTGGGCATTTTTGGAGGAGAACGCGACTGAGTGCTCGTTTTACCTGTATGACGGGTAAGTGAAAATCAAAACGCAGCCTCTTGGCTGCGTTTTGACTTCAGCATCACGTTTTGCTTGCCATGTCAGCGTCCGCTTCATTGCTTATCGAGCACGGCAATGCTTTCCACATGGCCTGTATGAGGGAACATGTTGACAGCTCCTGCCGCCATGCATTGGTAACCGGCTTGGTGAACCAGTAGCTGAGCATCACGGGCCAGCGTGGCAGGATTGCAGCTGATATAAACGATGCGTTGCGGCATAACCGCTTGATGCTGGCTCGCGGGGCGCGCAACCGCATCAACCAAAGCTTTGCACAAGGCAAAAGCGCCTTCACGTGGTGGGTCGATCAGCCATTTTTGCGCTGCATGGCCGTTGACGAGATCGTCACAGGTGATGTCAAAAAGGTTGCGGACTTCAAAACGGGTACGGTCTGCCAACCCGTTGAGTGCTGCATTTTGACGGGCACGGGCCACCAGTTCTTCGCTGCCCTCCAAGCCGATCACTTCACTTGCACGCGTAGCCAAGGGCAGCGTGAAATTGCCAAGGCCGCAAAACCAGTCCATCACCCGCTCATGCGGTTGAACGTCCAGCAGCTGTACCGCACGGGTCACCAGCACACGGTTGATGGCATGGTTGACCTGTGTGAAATCGGTGGGTTTGAACGGCATCGTGAGGCCAAAGTCGGGCAGGCGGTAGTCCAATGGCAAACCGCCCTCATCAAGAAGGTGCGCCGTTTGCGGCCCTTTGGGTTGCAGCCACCACTGCAGCTTGTGCATTTGGCCAAAGGCTCGCAAACGGTTGGTGTCGGCCGTGGTCAATGGTTCGAGATGGCGCAGTACCAACGCCGTGACCTGGTCACCGACTGCCAATTCAATTTGCGGCAGGCGTTCACGCTGGTCCATTTGCATGACCAGTGCTGACAGTGCCGGTAAAAGAGCGCTCACGTGCGGCGGCAAAACGGCACAGCTGTCCATCTCCGCCACGTAACTGGAATTTCGCTCGTGAAACCCGATCAAGACCTTGTCTTTCTTGGCCACATAGCGGACCGACAAGCGCGCGCGGTAACGGTAACCCCAAGCCGGCCCTTCAACCGGACGCAACAGCTGTGCTGGGCGTACCCTGCCCAGGTGCCAGAGAGCATCCTCAACGGCGCGCTGCTTCACAGCCAACTGCGCGCTGACGTGAAGATGCTGCATCTTGCAGCCCCCACAAATACCAAAGTGAGGGCACGCTGGCGAAACGCGTTGCGCGCTTTCACGCCGCATCACCCGAAGCGTGGCTTGCGCCCAGTTCTTTTTGCTGCGGCGAACATCGACCTGAACTTGTTCGCCAGGCAAACCACCGTCGATGAAAATTACTTTGCCTTCAGCGTCGTGGGCCACGCCCTGGCCTTCAAGGTCAAGCGACTCGATCGTCAGCCATTCATCCACTGCTGTCATGCGTCAAATGCTCCCGAAGCCTTTTCCGTGACCACCGGGGCACTAGTACATAAAAACATGAGTTTAGGAACGTAATGGCGTCCTGGTTTCTGATCTGCGTCCTGTCGAATGAATGTCCACTCGATGGTTCGCTTCAGCGCGTTTCGCGTTTGCTGCCAGGCATCGACCTCGCTTCGCAGGAGCTCTTTGCCGTCGATGCGCCTGTCCAGGCACTGGCGGCTGAGGATGCCTGTCTCGATTTCTGCCATGTTCAGCCAGCTTGCGTGCTTGGGCGTGTAGTGGAATTCGACGCGCCGCAACAGCTTCGTCGCGGCACGAACTTCCAGCACATCATCGAAACACTTCCTGAAGTGGGTGTTCAAGTCGTCCACGACCAAGTGAACGCGGCGTGCCTTGGCATACGCCCCGGTGAGCAACTCGCCGACGAAGGCCACGAAGGCCACGAAGGCCACGAAGGCGATCTTGCCTTGGATCGAGACGATCCGCTGTCCAGCGTTGGGCTCAACGGCGACAAACAGGTCGGCCGTGCCGTTGCGGATGTACTCGTAATCGTGCTTGGCGGCAACGCCCTCGGCCATTGCAAGCGGCTCACGGCTGTGGCCAATGAGTTGCAGGCTCTTCTCGTCAATGCAAATCACCGGCTCCACAGCCGGCAGCGGCCATGCTTACAGCTTGGGCAGGTGCGTACATGCGATGTCGGTACTCTTCGCTCAGAACTCCGATGCACCACATGAGCTTGCGCCAGGGCTTGAGGGCAACGCTGAACAAGCCGCTCGCGGCCGGCGCATCCTTGCGGCAGGCGGTCTGCGGCGTTGAAAATTCTCGCCATAGGGTTGGCCATGGCCATGGCCATGGCTGCGGTTTGCGCCTTGCAGCCCCTCTTGCCGCAAGGCGCGCCGCCTCGCGGGGACTTGTTCAGCATCGCCTGAGATCTTTTTTTGAGCATGCGTCGCACGGTTTGTCGACTTACGCCGCCCGTGCCGGTTTCCTGGCGCGCGGCGCGTTCGAGTTCCACCATCGCCCAGCGCTGGCGGCCTGCAGGCGGCGCCGAACAGGCC
>JANXMO010000534.1 GCA_025354615.1 Burkholderiales bacterium
CTGCACGCGTTGCCGTTCGAGATGATCACCATCTTCGGCGCCGCCGCCGGTGCCTTCCTGGCCAACAACCAGATGAAGGTGATCAAGTCGTCGCTGTCCGGGCTGGGCAAGTGCTTCAAGGGCAGCAAGTACAGCAAGGCGCGCTACATGGAGCTGATGGCTTTGATGTACGACATGCTGCAAAAAGCCCGCAAGGAAGGGCTGATGTCGATCGAAAAAGACGTTGAAGCACTTGCCCAGCCCGGACAGCGACGACTTGATCACCTTCATCTGGTTGTTGGCCAGGAAGGCACCGGCGGCGGCGCCGAAGATGGTGATCATCTCGAACGGCAACGCGTGCAGGATGACGCTGATGTTGCCGCCGTGGACGATGTAGACGCCAAAGATGCAGGCCAGCGCCAAGCCCCAGCCGACGAGTACGAACATGTGATCGATTCCTGTGGAAAGCCCCGCCGAAACAGCGGTCACGCACGCCGCTTTATCGACGGCCCTGCTTGCGGCTTGAGTCTGCCCGCTGCGCGCGAGTGCTGACCGGTGGAACTGGGCGGCTTCAACCGGTCAATCGTGGCGCTTGCGACCAAGCCCTGCGCCAGTGCACGTCACGCCTTGCGCGGCGCGCCGCCGCCCCACAGGGCGTCCATGGCGGCCAGTTGCTGATCGGCTTTCTGTACGCTGCCGCCGGTCACATCGGGCACGTTTTTCATCAGCAGGTGATCGGCGTTGCGCGCGATTTCTCCGACGTCCACGCTGGCATTGAAGCCGCCCTGCACGCCAGCGCCCACCGCGACGCCACCGTTGGCATGCGCCCAGAGCTTGCCGTTGTCGTAGCCCACGCCCGCCGACGCAAAGGCACCCACACCAACCAACGGTCCCACCTCCACCCCGGCCTGCGTGTTGCCGACTTCAACGCTGGCCGCCACGCGGCCGCGCGCGCCAACGAACGCTTCGCCGTGGACTTGCATGCTGGGGTTGAAAGCCGCGGGCGCCGACGCGTTGACCAGCGGCACATTGAAGGCCGCGCCGGCGCGGCCGGCGGCACCCACCGAGCCCACCGCGCTGGCCTTGAACTGCGGCTTTACGTCAGCGTACTCCTGCGGCAGGCCCAGCGCCTGGCGAAAGGCGCCGGGCTTGGCCGTCAAACCCACCTCGCTTTGCGCGTGCAATCCCAATTGGCCATTGACGCCGATGGCGCCCGATATGCTCGTGGAATTGGCGTTGGCGGAAAGTGAAGCGGCCCCGTGGCTGCCCGCAAACACAGCGCTGTCGGTCGCCAGCTGTGCATCGCCCAGCGGGGCAACCGTTTTTTGAAATTTGTTGCTCACGTGCAGGCCGCCATTGACATCGGCCGACAAGGCCAGCGACGCCGAAGCGGCATCGCGCGAGAACGCCCGGTCTTTGTTGCCCCACAAGCCATGGGCGTGTTGGAGCGTGCCGCTGCCGTGCGTGCGTTCGCCGATCGCGCCCAGGCGCTGCCATTGCTTGTTGCCGGTGGCAACCGAAGCCAGCGGCACCTCGGCTGAGGCGCCGGCCTGTGCGTCCATCGAAAATGTCGCTTTGCCCGCGGCCATGTCGCCCAGCTGCTGTTGGGCAACGGCTTGCGCAGGTTTTTTCAACTGGCTGAGCCGCTCACCCAACGCCATCCTTGGTGGCGCTGAGGCCGTGGATGTTGCTTTGACGCTGTTTTGCCGGCTCATCAACGGCACGGTCGGCGCTGGGCCGCCGACCGGTCGTGCAACCGGCCGTGAGACGGGCGCGGCCGGCCGCGACGTCGGTGCGCTCAGCGGTCGCGACGACAAAGTGGGGGGAAGGCCACGGGTTGCCATGCGCCCATCTTGGTGCCGGGCATTTGCCACGGCAGACCGCATGCGATGCGACCTCCATAAAAACGAAAGCCGGCAGCTCAGGGAAACCCTTGCGCCGGCGGCTTGCCAATCGCGTGGTCAGAGACTTGCGCAAAAAAAGCGGGCCCCGAAGGACCCGCATGAAAGCACACGAATGTGCCAGGAGGAGACGCCACGAAAAACCGGGAGCGGCCGCTGCGCCGCGTTCAATTCAATATCGGCAGCGCTGCAGCCAACTTGAACAAATTAAAAATAAATTGATGGCCCGTCAATGCATCTGGATGCCACCCACTGCGCGGCCCTTGCCGGCGCGCGCTGGCGGGTTGCACAGGCCGCACACATAGTGGCGGGCAATTTCGTGCGGGTGGGTGACGAAATGGCCGCCGCATTTGGAGCACTTGGTCATGGTCAGCATGCCGTTGTCGATGAATTTCACCAGGCGCCAGGCGCGGGTGACCGACAACAGCGCTTCCAGGCCCTGCGCCGTGGTTTGTTCGAGGTAGAGCTGATAGGCCTTGATGACGGCGTCGATCTCTTCCATCTCCGCCGCCTTGTTCAGGTACTCATGGATGTTGAGGAACAGGCTGGAATGGATGTTGGGCTGCCAGGTCATGAACCAGTCGGTCGAAAACGGCAACTGGCCC
>JANXMO010000559.1 GCA_025354615.1 Burkholderiales bacterium
AATTGGGACTGGGTGTGGATGAAGCGCCGGGAGCGACAACCGGACTGTCTTTTGCCAACACATCTGAACGCGTCGTAAACGAATTACAGCCACAAACCTTTGTGGTCGACCCTGCGCCAGTACCGGCTACGGACGTTCCTCGCACTGCTATTCATCGTGAGCCAAGTCAAGCAGTTGCAGAGCCTCAATTGACGCGGGACATGTGCGTTGAAGAACTGATTGACATGGAACAGCAGGCCGAGTTCTTCATTGTGCTGGGTCAAGACGATGCTGCAATTGATTTGCTGATGGGTCATGTGCGCCACGGTGGCAGCACCAGTCCTTTGGCCTTCCTGAAACTGCTGGAAATTTATAAACGGCGCAATGAGCGTGAAGCTTATGAGCGCATACGCGAGCGGTTCAACCAGCGCTTCAACGCCTACGCGCCGGATTGGGAGCAGGCTGCATCAGCTGGGCAAGCTCTGGAAAGTTATTCCGATGCGGTTGCGCAGGTTCAAGCGGCTTGGCCCGAACCTTTACAAGCGATGGCTTTGCTGGAGTCGCTGTTGTTCCGCCGGGATGACAAGACAGGCACTTTTGATCTGCCGGCTTACGGTGAATTGCTTTTTCTGTACTCGCAAGCCCGCGATTTGGCTGAAAACGTCATTGCGTCAGGCGCTGTGGATGTTTTGCTACCGCTGGGGGAAGAGATGGAAGCTGTCACCGAAGTGCCAGCCACGGAGACAGTTGCGCTTGATTCACTTGAGCCGCTGACCAGACCTGTGTCCAAAGACAAAATTGCCAACAACGGCGCAACGATTGATTTCAATCTTGACCTCAACGAGCCGGCGCTGCCTGCACGCCGTTAATTGATCAGTCAGCAGCGACTTGTTCAGCGTTGCCCTGGCTTCCGGTTGTCTTTCCTGCGCATTCAACTCCGGATCTTTGTATTCAAGTCGAGTAGTCAGTAGCCCACATTACTTCGCTACCACTACAGTGGTGTATAGCCACTGCTGATTGCAGATGCAATCAAAGCCCTGTTCAAGCGCTCTGAAATCAGTTCGGCAAAGGTATAGACAAAACTGCGTAAATAGGCGCCTCTTTTAAAGGCCACACGTGCAACGTTGGCGCCAAAAAGGTGCCCTACGGAACGCCAGCTCAAGTCACCATTGGGCAAGTCACCGCGCACGGCCATTTCAGCCACGATGCCAATTCCCATGCCGAGCCTGACATAAGTTTTGATCACATCGGAATCAATGGCTTCCAGAACGATGTTGGGTACCAGTGCCGCGGTTTCAAACGCTTTGTCGATGCGAGAGCGGCCGGTGAAAGACGGGTGGTAAGTGATCAACGGTTCTGCTGCCAGGTGATCGAGTGTGACCACATCGACATCGATCAGCGCATGGCCCGGCGGCAGTACCAACACGTGCTGCCACTCATAGCAGGGCAAAGTCACCAGTTCATCATAAGTACCAAGCGACTCGGTGGCCATGCCAATTTCCGCCACCTCATGGATCAGCATTTGCGCCACTTGCGTGGGCGTGCCCTGATGCAGGCTGACGTTGACTTTCGAGAAGCGGCGACGCAGTTCAGTGACGGGTTGTGGCAAGACGTAACGGGCTTGCGTATGCGTGGCGGCAATTGACAAGGTGCCGGCATCTTGTTTCGAGTACTCCGCGCCAATGCGCTTCAAATTGGCCACCTCGCGCATGATCAGCTCAATCGACTTCAGTACCTGCTGACCCGGCTCGGTGATGCGGCGCAAGCGCTTGCCATGGCGTGCAAAAATGTCAACGCCCAGTTCGCCTTCCAGTTCAAGAATCGCTTTGGAAATACCGGGCTGCGAAGTGAACAGCGCTTTGGCCGTTTCCGTCAGGTTGAGATTTTGACGTACGGCCTCTTGGACAAAACGAAATTGATGCAGGTTCATGGGTGCTTGCTGTTCAGGCTTCTTGCAAAGCAGCTACTGCCACGCTGGCCATTGCGTTAACCACTGCATCGGTTTCTCCAACAGCAGGCTGTACAGACCAAAGCACGGCAGGGAATTGAATCCGCAATGCCTCGACCAGGCGAGGCACATCTTTCCTCACATGGCCACCAGCACCGAGGAAAAGCGGCACCACGCTGACCCGGGTGCAGCCAGCAGCCACCAACTGCGACCCTGCTTGCGCCAACGTCGGTTCCATGAATTCCAAGAATGCCAGCACGACTGGCGTGCCGGCGCTAAGGCTTGCGACGCGAGTGGCAACCGCCTGAAACGGCAACGCCCACTGCGGGTCACGTGCACCATGGGCAAAAAGCAAGAGTCCTTGCAGAGCAGGTGTCATGAATGGGAAATGACCAAGCAAATAAACTTAACGGTAGCGCACCAGCCAACCAAAAGCGGCCAGTGACATCATCAAATACAGCGCGCTGGGCGCTGCGGCAACCAGCCATGGAGTCCAGTGCCGCAACATGCCCAAGTGCCCGGCCACATTGTTCAGCAACACAAAACTGATGCCTAGCATGATGCCGCCAAAGACCTTCAGGCTGATGCCGCCACTGCGGGTTTGCAAATAAGCAAACGGAAGTGCCAGGGCCACCATGACCAAGCAGGCAAACGGGTAAAGGGCGCGTTTCCAGAACTGAATTTCATACCGCTGGGCCGCTTGTTCATTGGCATCCAGATGGCCAATGTAGCGTCGCAGTTCCAGTGTCGACATGGTGGACAGGGGCAGCACGGCAGCGGCAACCATTGAGGCCGACAAACTGCTGTGCCACGTCCAGTGCGCCAGCCGTTGCTGATCGATTTGCGGGCTTTCGCGTTCGTCAGGCGTCGTTGTCTTCACCGGCCAGCGGGTGAGTTCAACATCGGCAAGTTGCCAATCGGTGTTGGCGTCAACCTCGGCCCGTGCAGCAGCCACGCGTCGGACCAACCGTCCATTGGCGTCGAATTCAAAAATTCGAATGCCTTCGAGCGACCCGCCACCGCCCGTGCGGGCAATGTGCACGGCATAAGTCTGCACAACACCTTGTGGATTGCTCAGCCGGTCTTTCAACCATACGCCTGACGTTTCCCGAATGGCATTGCCGCGCGCCTTCGCCTGCAATTGAGCAGCGTGTTGTTCAGCAAAGGGCGCCAGGTAGTCGCCAACCAACAATGTGAACAGGCCAAACCCGACACCAATCCCGGCCAAGAGCAACAACGCCCGCCCCGGGCCCAAGCCGCCGGTGCGCAAGATCGTGAATTCAGAGGATTGCGCCATGCGTGACAACGAATAAATGCTGCCAATCAACACTGCAATAGGCGCCAGTTCATACAAATGGCCCGGCAGCTCGAGCACGCTGTAACCAGCGGCAAACCAAATCCCCAGTCCCTGCCGTGCGGCGTCTGACAATGCCTCGACAAAGTCAATAAAAAAGAACAATGACAAAAATGCCAGGGCAACGAACACAACTGAAGACGTGATGTCGCCATAGAACAGCCGGCGCACCGTTTTCATGCCAGGCCTTGCACGACATTCATGACGCCGCGCCAATTGCCAACAACCGCTGGCGACGCTGCTTCCAAGGGCTTTGCCAAGTGTTTCGGTGGTCACGCCACCACAGCAGTGCCAATGCCAAGGCCAGCATGCCGCCGTGCGTCAGCAGCAAAGCCATTCCCATCGTCAGCTTGCTGGTGGCAACCCAGGCTTGAGACAGGTTGATCAAGTTGTAATAGACAACAAAGCCCAACAACGCAAGCAGCAAATTCCAGCTGTTGGCGCGCCGTGGGTGGGTGGCAGCCAAGCCGATGCCCAGCAAGACAAGATTGGTGCCGCCCAGCACCATGCCGAGACGCCATGTCAGTTCGCCTTGGTACGCGGCTGTCGGCGCGCGAAGCAGTTCTAGTGTGGACAGTGCCTTGGGCGGGCGGGCGGTTGCACTGTCGTCTATCCGGTCGCCGACAACGAGCTGATAAGTCTCAAAGCGTGAGAGTGTCTTGTCACCACTTGCCAAGTCCATTTCATGGCGTTGACCGTTGTCAAGCTGCAAATAACGGGTGTTGGCTTCCACCTGTATGCGACCGGTTCGCGCGCTGGTGACCGACTCGTGACCCGGCTGCTGCGACACGATAAACACGTTGCGGCCGGTTGCACTGTCTTGGTTGTCACGCTCGATGAAGAAAACGCGCTGCCCGTCGCTTGACGTTTGAAACTGCCCCGGGGTGATGCGTGACAAGTCGCTGCGCCGCTCGAACCGCTCGCGCAGTTCCGCACTGCGCTGGTTGACCCAGGGATAGACGAACAGCGACAGCAGAACAACAACCATCAACACCGGCGCCGCTGTGCGTAACACCGGCCGAACGAAACGCCCCAAGCCGACGCCACTGGCGAACCAGATGGACATCTCACTGTCGCGGTACATCCGCGAAAGCGAGGCCACTACCGCAATGAACATCGACAGAGACAGCATCGTCGGCAGCTGGCCCAAAGTGGTGTAGCCCAGCAGCAGCACAACGTCTTGCGGGGATATCCGCCCAAGAGCGGCAAGGCCCAGCATGCGGATCAGCGCCATTGTCAACACGATGGTCATCAGCACCACCAGCGTGGCGCCGAAACCGCGCGACAAATCATTGCGCAAAGACGAATCGAATAACATGCCGGATTGTTTTAATGAAGCGAGATTATGGACTTCGAAGCTCTGCTGTGGCCTTTGTCCACCTTGTCAGAATTGGTCGCTGATGCGCTGGTGGTCGTGCTTCAAAGCGACGACCCGGATCAAA
>JANXMO010000562.1 GCA_025354615.1 Burkholderiales bacterium
GCCGCACCACGGTATTCAAGCGCCCACAGCTTGTCGTCCTCGGGCAGGCAAGGGTTGTGCTGGCTGCGCAGCAAGTAGTCCACGGGGTAGAAACTCGCGCGCCTAGTCCCGCTCGGTGGAAGGCCAGGCCGGGTCGTCACAATCCGGCTTTTCCAAAATGCAAGGAGCGCACGCATGTACGTCATCACCGGTGGTTTGGGTCAAACAGGTTCTGCCCTTGGCAAATTGCTGCTGGAAAAAAAGCAGCTGCTTCGTCTGGTGGTTCGGAAAGACGATGCGCGTGCGCAGGCCTGGCGTGCGCAGGGCGCCGAGGTGGTGATGGCGGACATGGGCGATGCGAAGGCGCTGGCGCGTGCGTTTGAAGGCGCGCAGGGCGCTTACCTGATGAACCCACCGGATTACACGGCGGGTGATTTGTTTGCCCGTGCCCAGGCCGTGCAGGCGGCGCTGGTGACGGCGGCCAATGAAGCCGGCGTGCCGCACGTGGTGGCGTTGTCTTCCGTGGGCGCGCACCAGCCGAGCGGCACGGGCAACATCCGCACGACGCACTTGTTCGAAAACCAGCTGCGCGATTTGCGCGGCACATGCACCGTGCTGCGGGCGGCCAATTTCGCCGAGAACTGGGCCTGGTCGTTCAAGCCGGTGCCGGAGCAAGGCGTGCTGCCGTCGATGCTGCTGCCGCTGGACCGCGCGGTGCCTACCGTGTCGGCCCGCGACATTGGCCGTACCGCTGCGGAACTGTTGCTTGACCCGGCCGGCCAGCGGCGAATCGTCGAGCTGCATGGCCCGTCGCCCGTCTCTCCGAACGAGGCGGCCGCTGTTCTCGCCGCGCTGCTGGGCAAGCCGGTGCATGCCGAGGCGGTGCCCGAGTCCGCCTGGCCCGCTGTGTTTGCCGCGCTGGGGTTTCCGCCCGCCACGGTTGAGGCGTTCTGCGAGATGTACCGCGGCTTCAATGACGGCACGGTGTCATTCGAAGGCACGCATCAAACCCGTTATGGCGCGACCGATATCCGCACCGCTTTGTCGGCCTGCATGTCAGCACCTTCACAAGCGTAGGCGCACAACGAAAACTAGTGCAGTGTTTCACTGATGGCGGTACTTATAAAGCCGATCAGCGTGAAACACTGCACTAGCCGCGCCGGAGCAACCGCGTTTCAGCCAAGGCAAGCGCTTCAGGCAGGCCTGAAATCACCAGCGTGTCGGCGCTGTGCAGCACCAGTGGGTCACTGCAGGAAACAATCGCTCCGCCGGCGCGGCGCAGCGAGGCCACGCTGACACCGAGCGCCTGCAGCCCCTGGTTGCCGAGCGTCTGGCCAATGCAGGCGGCATCCGGCGGCAAGGTGATGCTGAGCAGGCGGGCCTGGGCCAGTTCATTGGACGTGTCGTCGTCTGCCCCGTGAAAGTAGCCGCGCAGCAGGCTGTAGCGCGCATCGCGCTGGGCCTGCACGATGCGCATGACGCGGGGCATGGGCACGCCGACCAACGCCAGCGCGTGGCTGGCCA
>JANXMO010000563.1 GCA_025354615.1 Burkholderiales bacterium
ATGTACCGTCAGTACAGCGAAAACGGCTTCGCAGGTTGCACCTACCCGGGCCGCATCTCGGTGTACATCAACGGCGGCTTGTGGTCGCAGGTCTACTGGAACATGTTGGGCAGCACGTCGACTTGGTACAGCGACGCGGCACGGACGAGCATGGCGCAGCAACCAAATTTGCTCCCGATTGAAGACGCTTTTTTAAAAGATCTAACCAGATGGAATTCAGGACAAGTGGCTCAGTGCCGAAGTACTGGAGGAACTGTCGCATTCGACACCTTTGGCGCTTTCCAGCGATGCGCCTACTTGGGGTGGAGCGACAGCGGCGGCTGAACCATCCGATTTCCTTATTCCTTCCATACACGTTCCGGGACCAGCGCCGCCAGGAAATTGCCAGCCCATGAAATGGACCGAATTTATTACTTCAACAATCAAGCTTGTAACTTCAAGATGGCATTCTTTAAGCCATACCAAATCCACCTTCGTCTTGAATTCGATTCGCTTTCTGTCGAAGTAAAGGAGCCGTGACTTCCCCTCGACATCAGGGGGCATCCATGCACCATGGCATATGGCATTACGATCGTTAGTACGACTGCGTATTCTTGCCACGAGATCGTCGATATATGGTGGCGCGTTGGAATGCATTTTGACGCGGCTTACGTACACATCAGTCAACTTTCCTAACGCATCTTTTAGCGCTGACTCAAGTATCCCAGCCAACTCGCCCATCGCGTTCTTTTTGTCCTCGCCCTTGTATTCCTGCATACCGCTAAAAGCGAGTACAGCTCTGGCGAGCACGTCTTCGAGGAAGCCGAAGGCGGCCACCGTACGGCCAAGTTGTTCCCACAAAGCGGCGTCGTGGTACTGGGTTGGAAATTGTGGGTCTAATCTATTGCGGTCGATTGGGGATAACATAAATGTAGCTCGTCAAAATTGAGTGCATGAGCATTCAATCTCCGAACAAGATTTTACTCGCGTCCCCTAGACGTTCCAGAATCTGTTTAGTCGGCGGCAACATGAACGACTGGCCTGTCGGTGAAAAGCAGTTCTTGCCGCTTCTGTAAAAAAGTCGGCTCACCGGTTGCCGAAGCGGCTGACAGTACCACCCGTTTTTGGCGGCCGAGAGCTGGGTTGATGACAGTTGCTAATACATAGTTATGCATGTTCCACTGCCCGTTATAAATAAGCATGCTGTCACCGGCCTCGAGAGGTCGATTCACGATGTACGCTTTGATAGTGTCTTCGTCCCAACCGAAAAACGGCGCACCATCCATTGATTTGATTGGACCCATCGGTGAAATTATGGTGGGGCAGCTCAAGTGCAAACTAAACTGCGCGCGCGTTAGTAAAAAAACTGCGTGATCCAGTTACTATGCAGTATGTCAATCAAGGGCAATCTCACGTATCTCTTCGCAAAAGATGCGAAGAATGCGTTCTTGTGAATTGCCACAGCCTCCGCAACGTCTTTCGCAGAAAAGGACGCAGATGGAAATCGTATCGACTACCTTGAAGCCCTGAAAAGCGGGCTGACTCTGCTACCAGAAGGCCATGCTTATACCGCCCTGCGGATG
>JANXMO010000599.1 GCA_025354615.1 Burkholderiales bacterium
GCTCTCCCAGCTGAGCTATACCCCCTTTATCGATCAATAAATTTTTGGAAAAAAAACTGGCCTGAATTGGCTGTTGAACTTCAACAGCAACTTTTTTAAGTTTAGTCAAGAATACGATTCTAGCGTCAATTTCAAACAAGCTGCAAGCGCTTCACAACAGCGTCGCGGTCAAACAGTTCTAAAACCGCATCTAGTGACGGCGTTTGAGTGCGGCCGCAAACCAACAGCCTGACAGCGCTTGCCAATTGAGGCATTTTAAGTTGGTGAGCTGACAGCGTTTGTTTGATTGCAAGGCCAATCGACTCTTTGCGCCATTCCACATCGACAAGTTTTTCACTCAAGGTCTTGAGGGCTGGTTTTAAAGCCGCGGTCACGTGAAGTTCACGTTCATCTGCAGATGCGTTGACATCGACGTAATACATCAGCGCCCATTCAGCAAGAACAGCGGTGGTCGCGCAACGGTCTTTGAACAACGCGCAAATGCGCTCCAACCTATCGTCTACATCTGCTTTAGCGCCGCGTTTATGCAGCTGCTGGCTGACAAGATTGGCCAGCATAAGCATAGTCATGGTTTTTAAATACTGGGCATTGACCCAATCCAACTTGGCCACATCCCACTGCGCGGGGCTGCGTGACAAGTGACTGCCGTCAAACCATTGAACCAGTTGTTCGCGGCTGAACAACTCCTCGTCACCATGGCTCCAGCCCAAACGAGCCAGGTAGTTCAACAAAGCATCAGGCAAGTAACCAGCTTCCTCATAAGCCGTGACGCTGACCGCACCCCGACGTTTTGACAACTTTTGGCCGTCCGCGTCCAAAATCACCGGGCAATGAGCAAACTCGGGCAAGGTTGCGTTTAAAGCTTTGAAAAGATTGATTTGCCACGGTGTGTTGTTGACATGTTCGTCGCCACGGAAGACGTGGGTAATCGCCATGTCGATGTCGTCCACCACCACAGCAAAGTTGTAAGTGGGTACGCCGTCCGCACGCACCAAAATCAAATCGTCAAGCTCCCGGTTGTTGATCGTGATCGGCCCCTTGACCATGTCGTTCCAGCTGACATCACCGTCGATCGGGTTGCGCAGCCGAATAACGGGGTTGACACCCGATGGCACGCCCGGCAAGGCCTTGCCGGGCTCAGGGCGCCATCGCCTGTCGTAGTGCGTTCTTTCGCCTCGCGCGCGTTGCGCTTCCCGCACGGCATCAAGTTCTTCAGGCGTGCAATAACAACGATAGGCCTGGTCCTGGTCGATCAGTTGCTGAACAACCGCCTGGTAGCGTTCGAGCCGTTGCATTTGGTAGAACGGGCCCTCGTCATGGTCGAGCCCCAACCACCGCATTGACGCCAAGATCTGATCGACGGAGGCCTGCGTTGATCGCGCCACGTCGGTGTCTTCAATGCGCAAGATGAACTCGCCGCCGCGATGGCGCGCTTCCAGCCAGCAGTACAACGCCGTGCGGGCGCCACCGATGTGCAGGTAGCCGGTGGGACTGGGAGCGAAGCGGGTGCGGCAGGGCATGCGGAGGCCAGCGTTTCGGGGGATC
>JANXMO010000622.1 GCA_025354615.1 Burkholderiales bacterium
AGAAAACGTCGAAAAATTGACCCAAGGCATTGCTCATCTTGAAGAAACGTTGAAGCCGTGGGTTGCCATGCGCTATATCGATCTGGTCGTTTCCTACCCGCGCCCGACAGCCCGCTCATGGCTCAATTTGATGGCGGTCCAACCCCAGCCACTCGCCTGGGCGGGGTCGCCGCAGCGCCTGGCCTTGCTGGACCGGGCGAAAGACACGGTGGTGGAAGTGCCGCTGTACACGGCCCGCGGGCCGGGCGCCGTGTTGCATCTGCATTGCCCGCTTGACCTGGAAGCCGACCTTTCCAACTTCTCGTTGTCGAAAGTGCGCGTGGCCCATATGAAGACCCAGGCGCAGGCCCGTCAGGGTGGCCCGGAGGCCTACCGTGGCCCGGTTGCGCCCGAAAACCGTGAACGGTTGTGGAACGCAGCCATGGCGGCACGGGAACAAGCGCAGACCACGGCAATGCGATGATCGCCAACCAGACGTCTTGCCAGGCGTCGTTGCACTGCTTGCTGCTTACTGTCTGACGGTTGCCCCTTGAAGATCCTGCAAATCATTTCCAGTCTGAATTCCGCCGGCGGCGGCCCGGTCGAAGGGCTGATCCAGCAGGGCCGGGAAATGACCGCTGCCGGGCATGAGCTGCACACTGCTTCGCTCGACGCGCCCGGCTTCCAGATCGACGAGCGCATGGAGTCGCGTGCCGTGTTCCTGCTGGGGCCGTCTCGCGCCGGTTACGCTTTCGCGATGCGGCTGGAGCCCTGGCTGCGCGCGCATGGGCGCGAGTACGACGTCATCGTCATCCACGGCATGTGGCAGTACCACGGCTATTGCGTGGCCAAGGTGGCGCGTTCGATCGGCTTGCGCTACGTCATTTTTCTGCACGGCATGCTCGACCCGTGGTTTGGTCAGCGCTACCCGCTCAAGCATTTGAAAAAATGGCTGTACTGGCCCTGGGGCGAATACCGCGTGCTCAAAGGCGCGCAGCTGGTGCTGTTCACCACGGCCGAGGAAATGCGGCTGGCCAAGCAGTCTTTCTGGCTTTACAAGGCGCGTGAGCGGCTGGTCGGCTATGGCGTGCGCCGGCGTGACATTGCGCCGGCCGCGGCGAAAGAAGCTTTTCTGAGCGCCTTTCCCGCCTTGCGGCACACGCGCAACCTGCTGTTCCTGTCGCGCATCCATCCCAAGAAAGGCTGCGACATGCTGGTCGAAGCCTTCAGCCGTGTGGCCGCGCAAGACCCACAGCTGCACCTGGTACTGGCCGGGCCGGACGGCGTGGGCTGGCAGGCGCGCCTGGCCGAACAGGCGCAAAGACTGGGCTTGGGCGGCCGCGTGACCTTCACCGGCATGCTCAAGGGCGTGTTGAAGTGGGGCGCTTATGACGCGGCCGACGTGTTCGTACTGCCGTCGCACCAGGAGAATTTCGGCATCGTCGTGGCCGAGGCGCTGGCCTCCGGTTTGCCCGTGCTGACGACTTTCAAAGTCAACATCTGGAAGGAAATCGCCGACGCTGGCGCCGGCATCATCCAAGAAGACACGCCGCAAGGCACCCACCGCCTGCTGGCCGACTGGCTGGCGCTGACGGACGAGGCGCGGTCGCACATGCGGACCCAGAGCAAGCTTTGTTTCGAATCGAATTTCGAAGTCAGCCGCGTCACCGGCCAATTGCTGGCGGCCCTGGCCGACGCCGCGTTCAGCCCTACCGGCCCTTACACCTGCAAAGGCCGGTGGCCCTGGGCCGCCTGGCGCAAGGAGGTTTCATGATGAAAACGTCATGGCTGCAGAAGCTCGATGCCTTGCTGATTTATTTGCTGGCCGGCGCCGTCATTCTGACGGTCGACATTCACCTGGGCAAGCAAATCAGCCTGTGGGCCGTGCTGCTGCTGCCGATTGGCCTGGCGACCTGGAACCTGGGCCGCGCTTACGGCGTGGTGCTGGCGGTGGCCGGCGTGGCGGCCTTGCTGGTGCAGGCCCTGGTATGGGGCAGTCCGTTCCAGGAATTGCGCTTTCTGCTGCTGGCGATGGTGTGGCAGTTGCTGGTCATGCTGGCTTTCGTCTGGCTGGTCGATCAGCTGTGCGGCCGTGAAATGGAACGCGCGCGGGTGCTCTTGAAGCGTCCGTAAAGCCGTGGCCCCCCGGACCATGGGGGACGCCTTCGCAGCGCCTGCCGATACACTTTGGTGGAAACCCGCAGGCGGTGCCTTTGCGCAGTCCGTCACTTGGCATGGAACTTTCATGCCGTCTTTAAACGGCGCCCGGCCCGTTGCACTGGTTTTACAGGGTTTGTTGGTTGTATTGACATTCGCCGGCAATCGTTTTTCCCGGTCTTCTCCTTTCTTTCGTCTGCGTTTCGCCTCATGAACATCACCATCATTGGCACCGGCTACGTCGGTCTCGTTACCGGCGCCTGCCTGGCCGACCTCGGCAACCACGTTTTCTGTCTTGACGTCGACGCGGCCAAGATCGCCACCCTCAACGCAGGCGGCGTACCGATTTACGAGCCCGGCTTGAAAGACGTCATTGAAGCCAACGTGGCCGCCGGCCGGCTGACGTTCTCGACCGACGCTGCCGCGGCCGTGGCGCACGCCGAGGTGCAGTTCATCGCTGTCGGCACGCCGCCCGATGAAGACGGCAGCGCCGACCTGCAATACGTGCTGGCCGCCGCGCGCAACATCGGCCGCCACATGACGGGCTTCAAAGTCATCGTCGACAAATCGACCGTGCCCGTGGGCACCGCCGACAAAGTGAGCGCCGCCATTCGCCAGGAGTTGTCGGCGCGCGGCCAGCAAAGCCTGGGCTTTTCCGTCGTCAGCAACCCGGAGTTCCTGAAGGAAGGCGCCGCGGTCGACGACTTCATGCGGCCCGACCGCATCGTGCTCGGCGTGGCCGGTGATGCTGCCGGCCAGCAGGCGCTGGCCACCATGCGCCTGCTGTACGCGCCGTTCAACCGCAACCACGAGCGCACGCGGGTGATGGACGTCAAAAGCGCCGAATTCACCAAGTACGCCGCCAATGCCATGCTGGCGACCCGCATCAGCTTCATGAACGACCTGGCCAACCTGGCCGACAAGGTGGGTGCCGACATCGAGCTCGTGCGCCAGGGCATTGGCAGCGACCCGCGCATCGGCTACAGCTTTCTTTATGCCGGCACCGGCTACGGCGGCAGCTGTTTCCCCAAAGACGTGCAGGCGCTGGCCCGCACCGCGCGCGAATACGGCCAAACGCTGCGTGTGCTCGAAGCCGTCGAAGCCGTCAACGACGACCAGAAGCACGTGCTGGTGCACAAGGTGTTCGAGCAACTGGGGCGCGAGTTGCAGGGCAAAACCATTGCGCTGTGGGGCCTGGCCTTCAAGCCCAACACCGACGACATGCGCGAGGCGCCCAGCCGCGTCATTCTCAACGCGCTGCTGCGCGCCGGCGCCCGCGTGGTCGCACACGACCCGGTCGCGATCGAAGAAACCCGCCGCGTGCTGCCGCTGGACTTTGCCGACCGGCCCGAGCTGCTCGAGCACATCCGCTTTGTCGCCGAGCCGATGGACGTGCTGCCGGGTGCCGACGCGCTGGTCATCGTCACCGAATGGAAGGCCTACCGCAGCCCGAATTGGGTGGCCGTCAAGGCGGCAATGAAAGTGCCGCAAATTTTTGACGGCCGCAACCTCTACGAGCCGCTGGCGCTGCAGCAGGCCGGCTTCAGCTACTTCGGGATCGGCCGCCACTGCCGCTGAAAACCGGCTGTCCTTTTTCTCGCACTGACTGGCACTGAAACCCCATGAAAACATCGACCAAACGCGTGCTCGTGACCGGCGGCGCGGGCTTTCTCGGCTCGCACCTGTGCGAGCGCCTGCTGAACGACGGCCATGAAGTGCTGTGCGTCGACAACTTTTTCACCGGCGGCAAGCGCAACATCCTGCACCTGCTGGACAACCCGCGCTTCGAGCTGATGCGCCATGACGTCACCTTTCCGCTCTACGTGGAGGTCGACGACATCTACAACCTGGCCTGCCCGGCCAGCCCCGTGCATTACCAGCACGACCCGGTGCAAACCACCAAAACCAGCGTGCACGGCGCCATCAACATGCTGGGCCTGGCCAAGCGCACCGGCGCCAAGATCCTGCAGGCGTCAACCAGCGAGGTCTACGGCGACCCCGAGGTGCATCCGCAGCCCGAAAGCTATTGGGGCCGCGTCAACCCGATCGGCATCCGCAGCTGCTATGACGAAGGCAAGCGCTGCGCCGAAACACTGTTTTTCGACTACCACCGCCAGCACCAGCTGCGCATCAAGGTCATCCGCATCTTCAACACCTACGGCCCGCGCATGCACCCGCAAGACGGCCGCGTGGTCAGCAACTTCATCGTCCAGGCACTGAAGGGCGAGCCGATCACGATTTATGGCGACGGCTCGCAAACGCGCTCCTTCTGCTATGTCGACGACCTGATCCGCGGCATGGTGGCGATGATGGGCAGCGCCGACGATTTCGTCGGCCCGGTGAACCTGGGCAACCCCGACGAGTTCACGATGGTGCAGCTGGCGCGCGAAATCATCCGCTTGACCGGCTCCACGTCGACGCTTGAATTCCAGCCGCTGCCGCAAGACGACCCGCGCCAGCGCCAGCCCGTCATCACGCTGGCGCGCGACGTGCTCGACTGGCAGCCCCGCACGCCGTTGGTGCAAGGCCTGCAGGCCACGATCGAGTACTTCAAGACGGTGGTGTGACGGCACAGCCGCCCGCGGTGCCGGCCTGTTTCCACAGCCAAGGAAGCGGTGTGAGCAGCGTCGTCCATCCCCAGCCGTTCGTGCGGCGACAAACCGGCCCATTCACCGCGCGTGTCCGACGCCGGGCAGAGCGTGGCCTGTACGCGTTGCACCGCGCATGAGCCGCACCCGCAAAAGCCTGGTGCTCAACCTGCTGGCCGGCGGCTGGTCCAAGGCGTCTGGCACGGTCATCCGGCTGCTGCAGGTGCCGGTGTTGATCAGCGCGCTGGGGGTTGACGACTACGGCCGCTGGCTGCTGCTGAGCTCGATTCCGGCGTGGCTGAGTCTGGCCAATTTCGGCTTCGGCAGTGTTGCCTCCAACCAAATGTCCATGGCGGTGGCCAGTGGTGACCTGGCGCGGGCCCGCGTCGTCTTCACCACCACCTTGCTCTGCATCGCCGGCCTGGGGCTGGCGCTTGCGCCGCCGCTGATCATCGCTGCGCAATACGTGCCCTGGGACCGCGTGCTGGGCGTGCCGGCGGCGCGGGTGCAGGAATGCGCCTTTGCCGCGGCCTGCCTCGTCGTGTCGATCTTCATTGCCTTTGGCGACGAGGTGTTGGGCGGGCGGCTGCGCGCCGCGCGCAAAACCCACCTCGCGATGCTGATGAGCAGTGCCCGCCCGTGGATCGAGTTGGCCGCCATCCTCGTGGCCGTGATGTTCGCCAAATCGTTCAGCGCGGTGGCGCTGGCCACCTTGGCCACGACAGTGCTGTTCTCGGCCGCCTTTGCGTTTGCCAGCGCCCGTCTGATGCCCGCCATCCGCGCCCGCCGCAGCGACTTTCACCGCGCCCAGGTGCGCGAAATTTTCGCCCACGGCATTGCTTTTCAGGCCTTTCCGCTTGGCAACGCGCTGACCTTCCAGGGCACGCTGTTCGTGCTGCAGGCGGTGCTGGGGCCGGCGGCCGTGGTCACTTTTGCCACCGCGCGTACCGTGGTGCGCACCGTCAGCCAGCTGGTCGAAATCCTCAACCAGTCGATCTGGTCCGAGTTCAGCCATTTGATGGGCGCCGGCGATTTCACCCGCGCCGCGCGCCTGCACCGCCTCGCCGTGGCCGCTGCGTTCGGCGCGGCCACTTGCGGCGCCGTGGCGCTGGTGGCCGCCGGGCCGCTGCTCTACCACCTGTGGCTGGGCAAGAGCTTGACCGTGCCGCGCGAGTTGTTCGCCGTTTTCGTGCTGGCACTGCCGCTGAACGCGGTGTGGACGACCAGCAGCACGGTTCACATGGCCAGCAACCGCCACCGGGGCCTGGCGCTGCGCTATTTGGGTGCGGCCAGCGTGTCGCTCGCGGCGTGCGCAATGTTGGCGCATTTCTTCGGCCTGGCCGGCGCGGCGCTGGCGGTATGCGTGGGCGATGCCTTGCTGTTGCCCTATGTGCTGATTACCTCGATGGCGCTGACGCACGACGCGCCGTCGCAGTTCCTGTCACGCCTGGCGGCTGACCTGCGCCCGCTGTTGCAGGTGCCGGGCTGGCGCGCGGCCGCCTGGCGCAAACCAAAATGACTCTGTACCGCTTCCCATGAAAATCGCCCACTCCACCTGGGTTCGCTACCACCACATCGACCTGGCCCGCGAGCTCGAGCGCCGCGGTGCGCTGGTCGGCGTGTTCACCTGCCTGCCGTGGTGGCGCGCCCGCATGGAGTCGCGCACGCAGCACATTCCGCGCCACAAAATCCACTGCAATTTCCTGGTTCAAGGCATTCGCCGGCTGGCGCAGCGGTTGCCGGCCATCGGCGCGCGTGCCGACAGCGCGTTGGCCGTGCTCGACACCCGCGTGTTCTCGCGCTGGGTCGCTGCCCGGCTGCCGCCGTGCGACGCCTACATCGGCCTCTCCGGCACCGGCCTGCACGCCGGGCGCCGCGCGCAGGCGGCCGGTGCCGGCTACGTGATGGACCGCGGCTCGACGCACATCCGCCACGCCGACCAGCTGCTGGCCGAGGAATACGCCCGCTGGAAGCTGCCGCGCGTGCCCGTCAACCCTTGGCTGATCGACAATGAAATCGCTGAATCGCAGGCCGCCAACCTGATCATCGTGCCGTCGCATTTCGCGGCTGAAACCTTCGTGCAGCAGGGCATTGCGCGCGAGAAACTGCGGGTCGTGCCCTACGGCATCCAGTTGAAGGAATTCTTTTCGGTGGCCCAGCCGCCGGCCGACCGTTTCCGGCTGGTCTTCGTCGGCCAGTTCTCGTTGCGCAAAGGCGCTTTGTATTTGCTGCAAGCCTTCAACGAATTTGCGCACCCGGGCAAGGAGCTGGTCGTGGTCGGCAACGTCAGCGACGACCTCAAGCCGCTGATCGCACCGTATTTGAACGACCGCATCCGCTTCGTGGGCGCGGTGCCGCGCTCGGAAGTCAAAACACATTTGTCGTCGGCCCACGCGCTGGTGCTGCCCAGCATCGAAGAAGGCCTGGCGCTGGTGCAGGCCCAGGCCATGGCCTGCGGTTGCCCGATCATTGCCACGCCCAACACCGGCTCTGAAACACTGTTCCAGCACCGCCGCGAGGGCTTGATCGTCGCGCCGCGCAGCGTGCCGGCGCTGGTTGCCGCCTTTACCAAGCTGGCCGATGACCCGGCCCTGCAGCGCCGGCTGGCCGCAGCCGCGCTGGCCTGCGCGCGCAACATTGGCGGCTGGGAGCGCTATGCGGACAACGTCATCAACTTCTGCCGCGAAGCGCAAACCCTGGTGGCCGGCGGCGCGGCGGCGGCGGCGGCAACAGCTTGAATTGAGACTGCGATGAAATTGGCTTGCGCCTCCTCACCCCGCCACACCCGGTGCGTGATTTTTTATCCGCACATCATTGAATACGGCGGCATTGAACGCAACGTCGTCGGCCTGGCCGAAGCGGTGCTGGCACACGGCTTCAGGCCATTGGTGCTGTGTTTTTATGACAAGGTGGGCTTGGGCACTTATGTGCCTGGCCTGCAGGTCGTTGCCCTTGGCGAGGCCTTGTCACGCCCGCAGCGGCTGCGCGCGCTGCGTGCCTGGTTTCACGCGCCGGGCCGCGGCCTGCGCGGGCGGC
>JANXMO010000566.1 GCA_025354615.1 Burkholderiales bacterium
ATCAGCAGCGCCGTCAGCGCTGCCATCACGGCGCGAAAGGTGATGTACTGAAAGACGCGGAAGAAGCCGAATTCCGGCGACAGCGTTTGCAGCCACTGGGCCAGGCTAAGCAGCATGCGAAGCCTCCTCACCGGCCAGCGCGGCGACCACGCGTTCCATCCGCATGAAGCGCGAGCCCTTGACCAGCGCCGTGGCGAACGGCGGTGCGTCGTGCAGCGCGCTCAGCAGTTCGGCGGCCGCCTCGAAATGGCGGGCGCCGCTGAACGCTGCTGCCGCATGGGTCGACAAGCTGCCGACCGTCCACAGGGCATCGATGCCGCGTTCCCTGGCGTAGGCGCCGACTTCACGGTGGAAAGCCACGCCTTCGCTGCCGACCTCGCCCATGTCGCCCAGCACCAGCCAGCGCGGTGCCGGCAGGCTGGCCAGCACATCAATGGCGGCGCGCACCGAATCCGGGTTGGCGTTGTAGCTGTCGTCGACCAGCGTGACGTCACGCCCATCGCGCACCAGCCGCCGCGCCTGTGAACGTCCGGCCACCGGCCGGAAAGCTTCCAGCCCGCGCGCCACCGCGTCGAGCGGGCAGCCAGCGGCCAGCGCGCCCGCCGCGGCGGCGGCGGCGTTGCGCACGTTGTGCTCGCCGGCCACGTGCAAGTGCAAGGCCACGCGGCCGGCAGGTGTGTGCAGTTCAAGCGCCCAATGGTCACCGGCCCAGGTGGCAGCGGCCGTGACATCGGCCGCGCTGTCACCTGCGTCGGACGACAGGCCGAAGCTCAGCACGCGCCGGCGGCCAGCGCGCTGGCGCCACTGCGATGCAAATGCATCGCTATGTGGCAGCACTGCGGTGCCGCTGGCCGGCAGCGCATCGATCACCGCGCCGTTTTCCAGCGCCACCGCGTCGACGCCGGCCATGAACTCCTGGTGTTCGCGCTGCGCGTTGTTGACCAGCGCAACGGTGGGCGCGGCCAGCGCGGCCAGTTGGGCAATTTCACCCGTGTGGTTCATGCCCAGCTCGACCACCGCCGCGCGGTGCGCCGGGCGCAGTCGCAGCAGCGTCAATGGCAGGCCGATGGCGTTGTTGAAGTTGCCCTGCGTGGCCAGCGCCGCCGCGTCACCGTGCCAGGCGCGCAGCACAGCCGCCAGCATTTGCGTCACCGTTGTCTTGCCGTTGCTGCCGGTGACGGCAATCAAAGGCAGCGTGAAACGGGCGCGCCAGGCGCCGGCCAGGGCCGCCAGCGCCTGGCCGCCGTCGCTGACTTGCAAACCCGCCAAGCCGGCCTGCGGCAAGTCGCGTTCGGCCAGCGCGGCGGCGGCACCGGCGGCACGGGCCGACGGCAGGAAATCATGGGCATCGAAGCGCTCGCCACGCAGCGCGATGAACAAATCGCCCGGGCGCAGGCTGCGGCTGTCGCTGTGCACACGAACAATCGGC
>JANXMO010000584.1 GCA_025354615.1 Burkholderiales bacterium
CTGATTTCGCCCAACTCCGCAATCGGCATTGCGCGGTCTTCGTAAATGGTTTGCATGGCATCCGTCGAGCGGCTCAAGCCGAACAAGCCCATGCTGCCAACGGCCAGCAGCACGGCTGACAACAGGCCGACCAGCAGCACCAGCCGCGTTGAGACTTTGAGGTTTTTCATGGCGTGTCTTTCGTCGATCAATGAAGTTCGGTGAGCGCCTGCGCCACGGCATGCCGCTCCTTTGTCACGTGTACGCCAAGTTGTCGGCAAGGCCCGCTGCAGCTTGAGCAAAGCCGCCGCCCGCGGCCGCCGTGGCGTGACTTCTAAAATGCGCCGTCAACCTGGCGCACCATGAACCCACCTGTTTCTTCCCCCGCCGCTTTGCCTGAAGCCCCTGCTGCGCCACCCGCGCCCGACGACAACGCGCTGATCGTTGAACGCCGCGAAAAGTTGGCGGCTCTGCGCCTGGCGGCCCAAGCCGTCGGCAGGCCTGTTTTCCCGAACGACTTCAAGCCCCAGCACCAAGCAGCCGTATTGCTGCAGCAATACGGCGCGCTCGACAACGAAGCGATCGAGCCGCAGCAACTGCAAGTGACGCTGGCCGGGCGCATGGTGCTGAAACGCGTGATGGGCAAAGCCAGCTTCTGCACGCTGCAAGACGGCTCGATGGGCGACAGCGGCGGCCGCATTCAGCTCTTTGTTGCGCGTGACGTGCTCGGCGAGGCGGCCTATGCCGAGTTCAAGCACTGGGACCTGGGCGACATCATTGGCGCCGCGGGCACCTTGTTCAAAACCAAAACCGGCGAGCTGAGCGTGCGCGTGAACACGCTGCGGCTGCTGACCAAGAGCCTGCGCCCGCTGCCCGACAAATTCCACGGCCTGGCCGACCAGGAGCAGAAATACCGCCAGCGCCACATTGACCTCATCACTGACCCGACTGCGCGGGCCCGCTTCATTGCGCGCAGCAAGGCGCTGGCAGCCATCCGCGAGTTCATGGGCGGCCACGGCTTCATGGAAGTCGAAACGCCGATGTTGCACCCCATTCCTGGCGGCGCCAATGCCAAGCCCTTCGTCACCCACCACAACGCGCTCGACCAGCGCATGTTCCTGCGCATTGCGCCTGAGCTTTACTTGAAGCGGCTGATCGTCGGCGGCTTCGAGCGGGTGTTCGAAATCAACCGCAGCTTTCGCAACGAAGGCATCAGCGTGCGGCACAACCCCGAATTCACGATGATGGAGTTCTATGCCGCCTACTGGAACCACCATGATTTGATGGACTACACCGAGCAGGTGCTGCGTCACGTTGCGCACAGCGCCACCGGCTCGGCGACGCTCACCTACGGCGGGCGCCCGGTTGATTTGGCCACGCCGTTTGCCCGCCTGACGGTGCGCGACGCGCTGGTGGCCCATGCCGGCCTGAGCGCCGCCGAAGCGGGCGACGCCCCGCGCCTGCGCGCTGCGCTGGCGGCCCAAGGCGCGCCAGCGCCCGCGCACTGGGCGCTGGCCGAGCTGCAGTTCGGCCTGTTCGAGGCCGTGGTGGAGCCGCAGCTGTGGGCGCCCACCTTCATCGTCGACTACCCGGTTGAAGTCAGCCCGCTGGCCCGCGCATCCGACACCAACCCGGCCGTCACCGAGCGCTTCGAGCTGTTCATCACCGGCCGCGAATACGCCAACGGCTTCAGCGAGCTCAACGATGCCCAAGACCAGGCCGCCCGCTTTGCCGCGCAGATGGCCAACAAGGAAGCCGGCGACGAAGAAGCCATGTACTACGACGCCGACTTCATCCGCGCCCTCGAAATCGGCATGCCGCCCACCGGCGGCTGCGGCATCGGAATCGACCGGCTGATGATGCTCATCACCGACAGCCCCAGCATCCGCGACGTGATCTTGTTCCCCTCGCTGCGCCAAGAGGCCTGAACTACCACGCGCCCGGGTGCGGTGGCCCGTAGCGGCCGCCGCCTTACAAACCCACCCCGGCGCCCGCACCCAGCAGCGTGGCCAGGCTCAGCGCCGCGAACACCGCGGCGGCCACCGAGCGCACCAGCCGCAGCGGCATGCGGGCCGACAGCCGGTGGCCGATGAGCACCGCCGGCACATCCGCCAGCAACAAGCCCAGCGTGGTGCCCAGCACCACCGTCGTCAGCTGCGCATAGTGGGCCGCCATGGCCACTGTTGCAATCTGCGTCTTGTCGCCCATTTCCGCAAAAAAGAAAGTGACCAGGGTGGCGCCGAAAACGCCAAACCGCTTGACGGCGGCCTTGTCGTCCTCTTCTTCTTCGATGCGGTCGGGGACCAGTGTCCAGACCGCCATGCCGATGAAAGACAGGCCCAACACCCAGCGCAGCACGCCGGGGTTGACGGCCGTGGTGATCCACGCACCCAGCGCGCCTGCCAGCCCATGGTTGACGACCGTAGCGCACAAAATGCCGCCGATGATGGGCAGCGGCTTTTTGAAACGCGCCGCCAAGAGAAACGCCAGCAACTGGGTTTTGTCGCCAATTTCTGCCAAGGCCACAACGCCCGTCGAAACGAGAAAAGCTTCCATCTTGAAAGTTCCAGGGCCGGTGCGAAAACCATGACCCCATCACTTCCCCGGCCCGTGCGGAAGCAATGAGGTCAAAGGTCTTGCCAAGCTCAGGAACCGCTGACGCCATGGCCGTGTGGGCCAAGTGTGTTGACGTCAGCCTCTTCAAGCGAAGAGCGGCTACTCCCCCGTGACGCTTTGATTGTCGGCGCCGCCGAATGACCGGGCGAACAGCATGGAGATGTCGGCAAACGCCTTCACTTCAACCGCGTTGCCCGACGGGTCGAGAAAGAACATCGTCGACTGCTCGCCCGGCTGCCCCTGAAACCGCGTGTACGGCTCGATGATGAATTCAAGGCCCGCCGCCTTCAACTTCGCCGCCAGCGCCTGCCACTCGGCAACCGGCAGCACGATGCCGAAGTGCCGCACCGGCACGCCATGCCCATCCACCGCATTGCGCTGCGCCAGCCCCGTTTCCTCAGGCGCCAGGTGCGCCACCAGCTGGTGCCCGTAAAAGTTGAAGTCCACCCAGTCATCGGCACTGCGGCCTTCCGGGCAGCCCAGCAGGCGGCCATAAAAGTCACGCGCCGCTGCGAGGTCATGCACGGGAAAAGCCAGGTGGAAGGGCGACAGTAACGCGGGGTTGGTGGCGGGTGCTTGCATGGTGGCGGTCCGTTCAGTAGGGGGCAAGGCGTCCAGCGCCGTGAAAGGGCGCAGGGAACAGGTGAAATGCTGGACGTTCTTTTGCAAAGGGTGATGGAGGCTGACGCCCATGCGATTGGCAGCAATCACTGCTTATCGCCCCCAGCGTTGCAATATCGAACGGAGCAAGGCATGAATTCAAACCCTGCACTGCGTTGGCTCAATAACTCCCAGCAAAGCTGACCAACTTCGCCCAATGGCATCAGGCAGAAGGCGCAACGTGGGGCAGCGCCCAGCAGCTTGTCCAGGATTGCGAGCGGCACGGCATCTTGCACCCGCTCGCAGCATCAAGCATATGAACCCTCAAGCGCCGCTTCGCCAAGGCCCGCAAGATCAAGAAAGTCGGCATGGCCAGGGCCTTGCAGAGGGTGGGCCTGTCGCTCGAAGGCGCACACCACCGCGGCCTCGACGACGCGCGCAACATCGCCAAGCTGCCGCCATTTGCTACAGGGAGGAACAACATATGAGCACAAGCCGCCGTACCGCGAACGAAGCCTTTGCCACCATGACAGCAACGAATCTCCAATCGCAGCCAAGCGCCGCGGCGACAGCGACAGACCTGCAGGCCAGTCCAACTTCATCTGTTTACTAGCCAATGCGCAGGTTTGGTACGGTAATACCGTAAGCATTGCTGACGGAGGTCACTATGACTGCTGTTGTTCGTCCCGTGGCGATCAAGATTGATGAGGACACCAAGGCTCGAGTGAAGCGCTTGGCTGAGGCGCGCCATCGCACGTCGCATTGGCTGATGCGCGAAGCGATCACCCAGTACGTTGATCGCGAAGAAAAACGTGAGGCGTTCCGCCAGGACACGCTCAAGGCGTGGGAAGAGTACCGCACCACCGGGCTGCATGCGACAGCCGAAGAGGTGGAGGCCTGGCTGGCAAGCTGGGGCACGGATAACGAGTTGCCCGCCCCAACATGCCACAAGTAAGGTTTGCACCGGCTGCCATCCGTGATTTGGAGCGTCTGCACGAATTCCTCCAATCCAAGGATCCCATCGTCGCCAGACGTGCCGGTGAGGTCATCGTGAAAGCCGTGCAAGTGCTTGGTTGCAACCTCAGCTTGGACGAACCGTCGAAGACATGCCCGATGAGTGCCGCGAGTGGATCATCGACTTTGGCGACAGCGGCTATGTAGCCCGATACCGCATCAATTCAGATGCTGTCACGATTCTGGCCATTCGGCATCAAAAAGAGGCAGGTTACTGACGGACCCTTGCTTTGGCAAAGCTGCAGCGCCAATGCGCGGGAGGTCGGCCGGTGGCGACATCTTCATCTGAGCTTGAAGCCGCGACTCAAGTGCGGCTTCAAGCCGAAGCTGTGCCACACGCGTCGAACCGTGGTAGCGCCCAGTCCCAGGTGTTCGGCCAGCGTGCGGGTGCTCCGATGCGTGACGTTGACCGGCGCGCTGCTGCAGCCGAACCTCCACACCCTGCTCCTGGTCAAAGAACGAAGCTCCCGCCGGGTGTCGTCGTTCAGTTCAATCGTCTTGGCAACTCGCATCGCTCCAGCCTCTTGGGCGGTTGGATATAAGTGACTACAAGATGACCGATACCGTGCCAGAACCTGGCGGCGAAGCTACTTTTAGGCGCGGCTTTCGGTTTAGCGGTTGAGCAGCGTTTGGCTGCCGTCTTGGTGGCAGATCCGGTCGTTTTTCACTCTTATTGCCCCGGGACAGGTCGGATAGCGGCACGCTTTTCGCAATTTGCTTCATTGCTTCGGATGCAAGCACACGGCACCACGGCTTTTTGGGTAACTTCACCCCCGTGAAATCCCAGCGTGAGGCCTTGTATGCCGATCTTTGTACCGAATAAACAAGCCAATCGCCCTGCGGCGCCAGCCTGGTCGTACAAGTCGAAAACATCGACCACGTCATCCCCCACGACAGTTGCACGCCAGCCCCCTGCTCAGCCGGGCGGTCTGCAGGCAAATACCCGCCCGCCAACGAGCAACACATCCGGCGCCCGACTTGCACCACGTGCTGCGTTGCCAGCATGGTCAATGCAGCGCACGTCATTTGCTACCGGTTCAACGCCCGTTCGACCGGCAACGCCCAACCCGTTTGCGGCAGCGTCGACATCAGTACAAGCCGCAGCACCAATGACGCTGCCTGGAAGCACCGGCGTCGTTAAAAACCATGAACAGCAGATCCAAGGACTTCATCAGGACTTGCAACGAAACACGATTGACGTCGACACCTTCAGACGCAAGTCGATGCAACTTGCTCAAAGAATAGAAGACCCTGTAAACACCTTGGCTCCGGCCGATAAGCAGCGCTTGCTCAAGGAACTGAACGCCAACCTTGCAAGTCCGTCGGGAAGTGGGTCTGTGGCATCACAAGGCGCGGGGCTTAACAGAAAAATCGGCGACTTTTACGCCTCTACCAACCCGCAAGACGTTGGCATGCGCAAAGCTATTTTTTCTGACAAGCTGCAGGATAAAAACAGCATGATTTCGATGCTGGAGACGCAACTCCCTTTTGGCGTAGCAGGCCAACTCAATCAACCGGCTGGAAACTGGAACACCGGCACCTTTCAAGCTTTGTTTACGGCGGCTTGGCTGGAGCATCCGACAGAAAAAGGCTCGTACATGGTCGACTTGTCCAGCTTGTCGAGCAGCCAGCGCAACGAAGTGAAACAAGCGGCTGCAGACAATCTCAAAAAGCGGAAAAGCTCCCATTTGAGTGGGGCCGGGCTTTCTGCCTCGAAAAACTTTGAAGTATTGAAAGGGTACAAAGAACTGTTGGTGCAAGTGGAAACCAACCAAGGCAAACCTTATTTGTTTTTGAAAGCTGAAGGCGCCACCACCGGCATCAAGGGCTTCATACCTCACGCCAGGGGCTACATCTCGAAAGTACGTACTGGCGAAGGATTGGTCTCGTCTTCTGAGTTACGCAAGCTGGCTCAAAACGAGCCGGGAATGATTGAACCAAGGGCGGCTGAAAATTACAGCAAAGCTTACGGCAGCGTTCTGAAAAATCTGGGCCTCAAAGGAAACAGGGTGAGCACCCAGGAGATGGCCAAAGCGCTTTTTGAAACGACCGGCCATCAGCCGATGGGGCGTGTCGACGCGGCAGCTTTCGTGCAACAAGCCAGCAACAAAGAGCTGGGGCAGGCACTCAACGCGTATGCCGATGCAGCAACGCAAGGCAAAGGAACGGTCCTGGCAGGCAACGGCGCCAAAATCACTGACGCAATGATCGGCGACTTGCGCCAAGTGGCGCAAAGCCTGATTGCCGATGGCGCCTCACAGTACCCACGGATTCACCGTGAAATCGTCACCACGCCGCAACAACTCGATGCGTCGTTGATCCTTTTCAAGAGCAACGCTTAGGTGCATCCTGAAGCTGCAACCCTTTGAATTGCGCCAACACCACTTTCCTAGTCAAGGATGGACTCCATGAGCTTTTTAAAAAAAATGGGCAGCACATTTGGATGGGTGACGACGCCACAAGGCGTGCCAGGAGCGGACACCACACCCACTTCATCGCAGGGCCGTTCACACACGCCACTGCCAGGGTTGAGCGTTACGCAAAGGCCTGTTTTGGATTCAGGCCATGCTCTTCTTGCACCCCGCGTACCGCGGCCGGCAGGCACACCTGCTGAACCGTTGCCTGCGTTTCCGCCTGAAGTGTGGGGAAACGTCGTCGGCCGTGTGGAGATCGATGCGCTGAAGCATTTCAGTGAAACCTGCGTTGCCGCGGCTAATATGGCCGCTGGGGAAGTCAAAGGTTTGGAGGTGACGTCGCCAGAAGATTTGAAGAAAGCCCTGGCGGCGTTTCAGAATGCGACGCTGACCAAGCTCGTGTTGAAGGGCAATGCCTTCAGCGACGCCGATCTGGCCCGTTTGCCGCCTTCGCTGTGTGAG
>JANXMO010000614.1 GCA_025354615.1 Burkholderiales bacterium
CTGGAAAACCAACATCCTGGATGCCTCGGAGGAGATGTTCGAAGGCATCTGTGCCGGCAACTACGCCTGGATGAAGGCGTAAGGGCAACGCTGAACAAGTCCCTAGCGGCCGGCGCATCCTTGCGGTAGGTGGTCTGCGGCATTGCAAATCCTCGCCATAGCGTTGGCTATGGCTATGGCTATGGCTGCGGTTTGCGCCTTGCAGCCCCTCCTGCCGCAAGGCGCGCCGCCTCGCGGGGACTTGTTCAGCGTCGCCTTAGCGCGTACGGGCATGCCCGTTTTGTACGCATGTAAAGCTCTTTTTCTGAAAAAGTGGCTGCGCAGGAAAGGATGACGGTCGGACGCGATGGCAATTGTTGACTTTTTACGTCATGAAACTCTGCAGGCCTTTACCGCGCTGTCACGGCCGTGTGGAGACATTGGCAATGCGCCGCGGCAGCTTTCAAACACGTGCTGTCCGGGCTCCATCTTCATTGCACACCGACGGCGGTCGTTGAACATATCTACCGGGGGCGTTGGCATCATTTTTATGCCCGTTCTGGCTCGATAAAAAATAATGGTTCATAGGCTGGATGGCCCGATCCATCAGTGGAGCCGGCTGACAGACAGGCCTGACGGTAAATTAAAAAACCGTTTGAAGAGCGCCTAGCGTTCGATGCCGATGTGCATTCTCAAGGGGACTCGATACCGCGTCGCGATAAATGCGAAAAACGATGTATTGACTTCGTGGCGCCAGCCAAAGTCGCCTCTGCGCATCGACCACCTGCCACATGCCGGCCAGGTGAACCTCGGCCCAGTTGTGATAGTCCCGGGGGTCCAACCCACTGTCGCGGTTGACGACATAACCGCCGACCATTCGAGCCGGTATGCCGTTGGCACGGGACAGTGCGACGACAAGATCGGCGTATTCCGTGCAGTCGCCTTGGCGATTCTGCAGAGCGTAAAGTGCGCCGAGGTCATCGGCAACATACCCAGCATAGGCAATATTTGTTGAGACCCATTCATAGATGGCCTGCCCCGTTTCGGCGAGTGTTTCGCGGCGCAATCGAGCCGCCGCGGCACGGATGAGGCCGTTGTCGGATTCGATGAAGCGCTCGCTGCTCAACCACGCGCTTGGATCGTGCAGCGTTTGCTGGGTGGGTTCGACGCTCAGCGCTGTCTCGACGGTGACGGCAACGACCTTCTGCGCATATGCCGCGAAGTGGTCAAACGAAAGCGCGAGAACACGGTGACCCCATACATCGTCGAGCACCTTGAAGGACATCGAGGCCTTGACGTCGACCAATTGTTGAAACGCCGGCGCACTTGCAGGCAGATAACACCAGAACTTCTGATCGCTCAACGGCTCGCTTCGCGGGTTGGTGAAAGTCGCCGTCATGCGCAACCGACGCACGACCGTGTCGTCGTGTGCAAGGGCCTGCACCGGCAGCCCATTCGCCGCCAGCACAACAGCCGAGGAAAGTCGCAACAGGCGCCGACGGTCTGGCTGCATCTCGCTACAGTCCGCACGCGAGCTGTTTAGGACCGCGTGCCTGCGCAACCCAGATGGCTTTTTGCGTTGTGACATAGCGGACCACTTCTTCGTGGGTGCCGGTGTACAGGAGCAAAGGGACAGGCCGCAAAGCCACTTGCAACCGTTGAACTTCGTCGTCGGAGATGGACGGCGCGGCAGCCAGAACAACCCCGCTCAGCGGCGCATTCTTCAGTTCTCGGCGACGGCGTTCGAGTACGGCTTTGATGGCATCGGCGCTTCGCTCGTTCAGCTTGATCGAAAACGCCAGTTCGCCTTGCAATGCGCTCTGTTCTTTCGCCAACACCACCAGATTTTCCGGGTTCTGGCTTTCCAACCAAAATTCAACCGCTGACAAGCGCGAAAGTTGCTGCGCCGTCGGTGCTTTGCCGACGATTTCAAGCCCCGAGGCAAGCCACTCCGGCATGCCACCGCGCAATACGCGTACGTTTTTGTAGCCAGCCTGCTTGAGTCGGGCGCATGAGCGGTAGACCTCGCGCTCGTTCTTGCCGCTGCCAATCAAAAGAACATCCTTTTCTCGCCAATAGGGCTTGCTGGACAACGCCGCGAGACTCAAAGACAACGCACCCTCGATATGGAATTGGTCGTACTCGGAAGGCGGACGAAGGTCGGCAAGCAAACCGTTGCGCGTGAGCGCTGAACGGGCTTCAAGGGCGGTTATCGCGCAGCCTGTATCGGGCGTTACTTCGGACCTGAAAATGCCCGTCAAAGGCGCTGTCAAATCATCGTTGGCCCGACAGACGCCCGAAGTGGGTTTGACCTGCTTCAGTGCATCGGGCAACTGGTCGCCGGAAGACAATTGGGCAATGGCGGCCGGGGCCGCCATCAACGCAGTGATCAACAAGCTCAAGGCGCCTCTACAGGATCGCGTCATGCCAATGCCAATGCCAGTGGTGTCATCCCGTTCGATCATCTGTCAATTTATTCAGGGAATACGCGCGCCACTCGCCGGTGGCAACGGTGATTCAAGTTTCGGCTCAATGCCCTGGCCGCTTTGCTGCGTCAGGTCGGAAGGGTAGGTGAACACCCAGTCGGCATAGCGTTGTTTACCGCGAAAAGATTGGTCGTCGGGCTCGAACCGGTCTTGTTTGATGGGCATTTTGTCGGACAAAGAATGCACGCCGACCATCCGCCCCGCCACCATCACCAAGCCCCACTCGGCCTTGCTGGTGATCGGATCGACTCTCACCTGCCGCAAGTGTCGCTTGATGCCGGGAAAGCGGTTGTCCCGAAGCAAATCGTCAAGCGTGGCGGGGTATTCGCGTTTGCCGCCCGTCGTCTGGGTTTCGTAGTAGCGGCCGATGGCAGCTCGAAATTGTCGGCCAATCGACAACAGCTCTTTCTCGCGGTCTCGCTGTGCAGACGTCATGTCGATTTGTACGGCGACGGTAAGCGCCAGTCCCATCAGCGCGACGAGCAACAACAACCACAGGTAAGCAAAGCCTCTCGTGCAAAACAGTGCAGCGTAGGCACCACCGCGTTTTCCGCAAGTGGCGTCAGAACGTTTCATAGGCACGACC
>JANXMO010000177.1 GCA_025354615.1 Burkholderiales bacterium
GCGCCGCCGCCCGTCGCTGCTACTCCCGCCCCGTCGGGCTCGCTTCCAGCGCCGCGGGAAAACGCGCCGCCGGCTGCCGCCATGGTGGGCCGCACCGCGGATGTCGATGTCGATCTGCTGGTGCTGGGTGCCGGCCCGGGTGGTTATTCAGCCGCTTTCCGCGCTGCCGACCTGGGACTGAAAGTGGCGCTGGTCGAACGCTACGCGTCGCTTGGCGGCGTTTGCCTGAATGTCGGTTGCATTCCGTCCAAGGCCTTGCTGCACGTGGCGGCGGTGATGGACGAAGCGCGGCATTTCGATTCGCTGGGCATTTCCTTCGCACCGCCGGCCATTGATTTGGCGCGGCTGCGCGCCCACAAAGACAAAGTCGTTGGCAAGCTGACCGGCGGCTTGGCGGCCATGGCCAAGATGCGCAAGGTGACGGTGTTGCAAGGGCAGGGCGCTTTTATTGATGCGTTCCACCTTGAAGTCACGGCAAACGGAGTGGGCCCATCAGCCGCCAAGCAGGTGGTGCGCTTTAAGCGTGCTGTGATTGCCGCGGGTTCCGAAGCGGTGAAGCTCCCGTTCCTGCCGCAGAACGATCCTCGCATCGTGACCAGCACCGGTGCACTCGAGCTGCGGCAACTCCCCAAGCGCATGCTGCTGATCGGCGGCGGCATCATCGGCCTGGAAATGGGCACGGTGTATTCATCGCTCGGGGCGCGGCTCGACGTCGTTGAAATGCAGGACGGGCTGATGCAGGGCGCCGACCGCGATCTGGTCAAAGTGTGGCAAAAAATGAATGCGCCGCGTTTCGACCGCATCATGCTGAAGACCAAAACCGTGGCGGCCGAAGCGACGGCCGACGGCATTCAAGTGCGCTTTGAAGGCGAAGGCGCGCCGCCCGAGCCGCAGCGCTATGACCTCGTGCTGCAGGCCGTGGGGCGTGTGCCCAACGGCAAGCGCATTGCGGCCGACAAAGCCGGCGTAGCGGTGGATGAGCGCGGCTTCATCGCGGTGGACTCACAAATGCGCACCAACGTGCCGCACATTTTTGCGATTGGCGACATCGTCGGCCAGCCAATGCTTGCGCACAAGGCGGTGCACGAAGCGCACGTGGCCGCGGAGGTTGCGGCAGGCGAGCAGCTTGGCCAGGAGGCACTTGCCAAAACGGCGTTTGATGCTCGCGTCATTCCAAGCGTGGCCTATACCGATCCGGAAGTGGCGTGGGTCGGTCTGACCGAAGACGATGCGCGCGCGCGCGGACTCAAGGTCAAAAAAGGCTTGTTCCCGTGGAATGCGTCGGGCCGGGCGATTGCGAATGGGCGCGATGAGGGCTTTACCAAACTGCTGTTCAGCGAAGAAACACACGCCATCGTGGGCGGCGGCATCGTGGGCACGCATGCGGGCGATTTGATCAGTGAAATTGCGCTGGCCATCGAAATGGGTGCCGATGCGGTCGATATCGGCAAAACCATTCACCCGCACCCTACGCTGGGCGAAAGCATCGGCCTGGCCGCCGAGGCCTTCGAAGGCGCATGTACGGATTTGCCGCCAGTCAAGCGTTGAGTGATTTTGCTGCAGGCGCGGGCTGTCGAGCGACGCTGAGGGTCAAGTACTGGCGGTAATTGTTTTGTTTGCGTAGTCGCAATATGCCGCTACAGCGCAGCGGCTGCACAGCGGCTGGCGCGCTTTGCACACATAGCGCCCGTGCAAGATCAACCAGTGGTGCGCGTGCAGCGCATAGTGGGCCGGCACGCGTTGCAGCAATTGGTCTTCCACCTGCCTCGGCGTAGCGCCTGGCGCCAGGCCGGTTCGGTTGCTGACGCGGAAGATGTGGGTGTCGACCGCTATCGTCGGCTCGCCAAACGCCACATTCAAGACCACATTGGCGGTTTTGCGGCCAACGCCGGGCAAGGCTTCCAGCGCTTCACGTTGGTTCGGCACTTCGCCACCATGACGTTCAATCAACAGTTGGCAGGTGGCCAGCACGTTGCGCGCCTTGGTGCGGTACAGGCCGATGCTTTTGATGTGCTCCATCAACGCCGGCAAGCCCAACGCAAGCAGGGCGGCCGGGGTGCGGGCGATTGGGAACAGCTGCCGCGTCGCCTTGTTGACGCTGACGTCGGTCGCTTGCGCCGACAGCAGCACGGCGGCCAGCAGCTCGAAAGGGCTGCCGTAGTCCAACTCCGTCACCGGCGCTGGGTTGGCGGCTTGCAGGATGGCAAAAAAAG
>JANXMO010000657.1 GCA_025354615.1 Burkholderiales bacterium
AGGCAGTGCGAACTTTCTGTCGCGCTCAACAGCAGTGTGCGCCGCAGTGTTCTTTGGCTGCACCTTGGCCTTGGCTTTCATGGCCAACAACCGCACCGCCTCCGCCGCCGGCAGCGTGCTCGATAGGCCTTTGACCGGCGCTGCCGCCAGCCAGCCGGCTTCGGTTCCTACTGCAACCGGAGCGGCTTTGATTCCCGGCGAAGCGCCCGCGGCTTCGGGCTCGCGCGCCGCAGTGTCTCCAGCACCTTCGGCAGCGCCGCGCGCCGCTTCCGGTGCCGCTGCAGTCCCTAACCAATAAGGCGCAGAGCCTGGTTTTATGCATTGCAAATGCCTGTGTTCAACACAGGGCTGCCGAGGTTGTTTATTTTCTTAAGGTTAGAATCAAAAGCGATTCCGAGACCTCATTTTCTTGCTGTTCGAATGATTTGTTGAACGCATTGCCGTTCGGCCGACGTGGTGAAATTGGTAGACACGCTATCTTGAGGGGGTAGTGGCGAAAGCTGTGCGAGTTCGAGTCTCGCCGTCGGCACCAACCAGACAGTCCACAGTCTGCGCACTGTCTTGCGCATCCTTGTTCCCACTCTCAAACCTATGAACCTGGATTCATATTTGCCGGTCATTCTCTTCATCCTGGTCGGGCTGGCAGTTGGTGTCATTCCCCAGGTGCTGGGCTTTTTGCTTGGCCCTCACCGTCCTGACGTGGCCAAAAACTCACCGTATGAGTGCGGCTTTGAAGCGTTCGAAGATGCCCGCATGAAGTTCGATGTGCGCTATTACCTTGTGGCTATTCTTTTCATTTTGTTCGATCTCGAAATTGCATTTCTCTTTCCCTGGGCCGTGTCTTTGCGGGAAATTGGTGCGACCGGGTTCTGGGCCATGATGTTGTTTCTGGGCATTTTGGTGGTCGGGTTTGCCTATGAGTGGAAAAAAGGAGCGCTTGATTGGGAATGACCGTCGCGCCGCACGTTTTTCGCTTTCAGGGTCCGCTGGAGTCTCTTTATGAGCATTGAAGGTGTCTTGAAAGAAGGCTTCGTCACGACCAGTCTGGATGCTGTCATCAACTGGTCCAAAACGGGTTCCCTCTGGCCAATGACGTTTGGCTTGGCTTGCTGTGCGGTCGAGATGATGCATGCCGGCGCTGCGCGTTACGACATCGACCGCTTCGGCATGCTGTTTCGCCCCAGCCCGCGGCAAAGTGACTTGATGATCGTGGCCGGTACCCTGTGCAACAAAATGGCGCCTGCGTTCCGCAAGGTCTATGACCAAATGGCCGAGCCACGCTGGGTGTTGTCCATGGGCTCATGCGCCAACGGCGGTGGTTACTACCACTACAGCTACTCGGTTGTGCGCGGTTGCGACCGCATCGTTCCAGTCGATGTGTATGTGCCTGGCTGTCCTCCCACGGCTGAAGCTTTGCTCTATGGCATTTTGCAATTGCAAGCCAAGATCCGGCGCGAAAATACGATTGCACGCTGATTGCCGCCCCGTTGACCGGATACACCCTGCCCATGAGCAAAATCGACACCTTGCAAGCTGCACTCGAAATCACGCTGGGAGCTCGCCTTCAAAAAATTGCTTTCGCCCATGGCGAGGTGACGATCGTGGTAGCTCCGGCGGATTACCTGACCGTTGCGTTGCTGCTGCGTGACGACCCGACGTTGAAATTCGAACAGTTGATGGACGTTTGCGGTGTCGATTACTCAAGCTACAAAGACCAGCCATGGAACAGTGCGCGCTACTGCGTCGTCTCGCATTTGCTGTCGTTGACGCACAACTGGCGTGTGCGCATGAAAGTCTTTTGTGCGGATGACGACCAGCCCGTGGTGGCCTCATTGACCGATATTTGGGGTTCGGCCAACTGGTTCGAGCGCGAAGCATTCGACTTGTACGGCATTGTGTTCGACGGCCATCTCGACCTGCGCCGCCTCCTCACCGACTACGGCTTCATCGGCCATCCATTCCGCAAAGACTTTCCGACCACCGGCGACGTTGAAATGCGTTATGACGCGCAGAGCAAGCGGGTGATCTACCAGCCGGTGACCATCGAGCCGCGTGAATTGATTCCACGCGTCATTCGTGAAGACAAATACGGCAATTTCCATTGAGCCCGTATCCGCATGGCTGACATCAAAAACTACACCCTGAATTTCGGGCACCAGCATCCGGCGGCGCATGGCGTGCTGCGCCTCGTGCTCG
>JANXMO010000018.1 GCA_025354615.1 Burkholderiales bacterium
GCACCAGCGTAGCGGCAACCACCTTGCCATTGCGATCACTTTGTTGAATGGCGATCATGCCCTTGGTGCCACGACCATGGCGTGTGTACTCGGTGATGGAGGTGCGCTTGCCGTAGCCATTGACGGTTGCGGTCAGCACGCTTTGCGTTTCATCTTCCGCAACCAGCATGGCGATGACGCTCTGGCCTTCTTCAAGTGTCATGCCCCGCACGCCGCGCGCGTTGCGGCCCATCGGGCGCACATCGTTTTCGTCGAATCGCACCGCTTTACCGCCGTCGCTGAACAACATCACATCGTGCTGGCCATCGGTCAATGCAGCGCCGATCAAAAAGTCGCCATCGTCAAGGTCGACGGCGATGATGCCAGCCTTGCGCGGGTTACTGAAATCCTCAAGCGGCGTTTTCTTGACCACGCCTTGCGCGCTGGTCATGAACACATAGCGATCCGATGGAAAAGTTCGAGCGGTACCCGTCAACGGCAACACCACATTGACTTTTTCACCCGCCTGCAGCGGAAACATGTTGACGATGGGCCGACCGCGCGAGTTTCGGGAACCCTGCGGCACCTCCCAAACTTTCAGCCAGTACACACGGCCTTTGTTCGTGAAGCACAAGATGTAATCGTGCGTGTTGGCAATGAACAACTGGTCGATCCAGTCGTCTTCTTTGGTCTGCGTCGCTTGCTTGCCACGGCCACCACGCTTTTGCGCCCGGTATTCGGCCAAAGGCTGGCTTTTGAAATAACCGGTATGGCTGAGCGTGACCACCATATCGGTCGGCGTGATCAAGTCCTCAGTGCCCAAATCTTGCGCAAAGCGCTCGATATAACTCCGCCGTGCCCCCAGCTTGGTTTGGCCAAATTCCTGTTTGATGGCCGCCAGTTCACCCTCAATCAGCGCTGTCACGCGCGCTGACGTCGACAAAATGTTCAACAAGTCAGCGATTTCGCCCATGACTTGCTTGTATTCCACAATGATTTTGTCTTGCTCCAAGCCCGTCAGGCGCTGCAGGCGCATCTGCAAAATCTCGCTGGCCTGGTCGTCGCTCAAGCGGTAGAGCCCATCCGCTTGCAAGCCATAAGCGCCGGGCAGGCCCTCCGGGCGGAACGACGCGCGGCCACCGGGCGCGTCGTTCTCCGCGCGGGCCAGCATCTCTCGAACCATTGACGAGTCCCAGGCTTTGTTCATCAAAGCAGCTTTTGCAACCGGCGGCGTTGGCGACGTTTTAATCGTCTCGATGAACTCATCGATATTGGCCAGAGCAACAGCCAAGCCTTCAAGAACATGGCCTCGCTCACGCGCTTTGCGTAGCTCAAAAACCGTTCGCCGTGTGACCACTTCACGACGGTGTTCCAAAAAGATGGCGATCAAATCCTTGAGATTGCACAGCTTGGGCTGGTTGTCGATCAGCGCCACCATGTTGATGCCGAAGGTGTCTTGCAGCTGCGTTTGCTTGTAAAGGTTGTTCAGGACGACCTCGGGCACTTCTCCGCGCTTGAGCTCAATGACGACCCGCATGCCATCCTTGTCGCTCTCATCCTGGATGTGGCTGATG
>JANXMO010000070.1 GCA_025354615.1 Burkholderiales bacterium
GACATCACGGTCACGCGTGCGGTCAAAAGCTAAACGGCGATTGGCCAACGTAGGCACTTTCGAAAGGGTGATCAACCGTTCAACAACGCGGCGCAGCTCCTTGGCCTTGGGAACAGTGGTTTTGATGGCCTCGTGCGTGATCAGGGAATTGCACATGTTGCGCAGCATCGCCAAGCGATGTGACGAGGTGCGGTTGAGTTTTCTAAGTCCGTGGCGGTGGCGCATAGCTAAAGGGTCCTTTTGGTTTTCTAAATGCCCACAGCCGTGTCAGGTACTGCAGGTGGCACGAGGCCGTTCTTTGCACAACTCTTATCAATCAATTCATCAAATGCACGCCAGCGCACTTGTCAGGCACAGCTGGCAAACTCAAACTGAGCGACGTACAGATACAGGCAATGACCGCGTTGCTTGATCAACGCTTATCCAGACCTTGAGGCGGCCAGTTTTCAAGGCGCCCCCCCAATGTCAGGCCGCGCGAGGCCAGCACTTCCTTGATTTCATTCAGTGACTTGCGGCCCAGGTTGGGCGTCTTGAGCAACTCGGTTTCAGTACGCTGAATCAAGTCGCCAATGTAATAAATATTTTCCGCTTTCAAGCAGTTGGCTGACCGCACCGTCAATTCCAACTCATCCACCGGGCGCAGCAAAATCGGATCAAACGGCGTTGGGCGAGGGCCAGAAGGACGGTCAAACGCGGGCAGATCTGGATGATCGATTTGCGCAAACACGGCCAGCTGTTCAATCAATATTTTTGCCGAAGCGCGAATCGCATCTTCGGGCGAAATAGCGCCATTGGTGTTGATTTCCATCACCAATTTGTCAAGATCGGTACGCTGCTCGACGCGAGCGCTTTCAACCGTATAACTCACTCGAGCAACCGGCGAAAAAGACGCATCCAAGACAATGCGACCAATCGATTTGGTTGGCTCATCACCGAAGCGGCGCAAATTGCCCGGCACATAACCGCGGCCTTTTTCAACCTTGACCTGCATGTCCAATTTGCCACCATGCGACAGATGGGCAATCACGTGCGACGGGTTGACAATTTCCACGTCATGCGGCGTCTGAATATCGCCTGCCGTCACCGGTCCTTCGCCTTCCTTGCGCAGCACCAGCGTGACTTCGTCGCGGTTGTGCAGCTTGAACACCACGCCCTTCAAATTGAGCATGATATGAACGACATCTTCTTGCACGCCATCAACTGTTGAATACTCGTGCAGAACACCGGCAATCGTTACTTCAGTGGGGGCATACCCCACCATCGAAGAGAGCAAAACCCGGCGAAGCGCGTTACCGAGCGTATGCCCGTAGCCACGCTCGAAGGGCTCAAGCGTTACTTTGGCGCGGTTGAGACCGATCGGCTCGACATGAATGGCTTTGGGCTTGAGCAAATTCGTTTGCATGAGAACCTTTTTTCAATACCCTCGGTTCGTTACACCGATAAGGCTGAGTGACCACCCAGCAGCGTGGAACCGCCGGGCGTGGGAATGCGCAAGGCAGCTGCCGACCGCATTGAACGCGGTGGCGCTGTTCGCAGTGAAATCAACGTGAATACAGTTCCACGATCAGCGCTTCTTTGATGTCAGCGCCAAATTCGTCACGGTCAGGCGCTTTCTTGAAAACACCTTCCATCTTGGATGCATCCACTTGAACCCATGCAGGCATGCCCTGGCCTTCAGCTAATTTCAGCGCATCAACAATGCGCAGCTGCTTCTTCGATTTTTCCCGCACCGAAACCGTATCACCCGCCTTGACAAGATACGAAGCAATGTTGACCACCTCACCATTGACCGTGATGGACTTGTGCGACACCATCTGGCGGGCTTCTGCGCGGGTTGAGCCAAAGCCCATGCGGTAAACAACATTGTCCAACCGCGACTCCAGCAACATCAGC
>JANXMO010000082.1 GCA_025354615.1 Burkholderiales bacterium
CGGCAGGTGACACCACTGCCCGCGAGCTGGCCGACGCGATTGCCGACACCTCGCAACGTTTGCAAACCGCGGGTGCCAACAGCGAACTGGCCGACGAACTGGAACGGCTGTGCGGCCGGGCCGACTGGGTGTTGCAGCACCGCCAGCATTTGATGACGCAGCTGGGCGCGCTGTGCCACGAGCTGACCGACAGCCTGAGCGAACTGGCCGAAGACGACAGCTGGGCGCGCGGCCAGTGCGATGCCATGCGCGCGCGCCTGCAAGACGGGCTGACGGCGCGCGGCGTCAAATCGGTCAGCGAACTGCTGCGCGTTACTCGCGAGCGGCAGGCCGAGCTGCGGGGCGAACGAGACGCGGCCCGGCTGGCGCTGAAATCGATGATCCACCGCATGCTGGCTGAACTGGGCGAGTTGGGGCAGCAAACCGGCCGCTTCTCGCACAGCATGGGGCGCTACGCGGAGGTGGTTGAAAACGCCGATTCATTGGAAAGCCTGGCCGGCGTCGTTCGCGAAATGGTGGAGGAAAGCCGCGCCGTGCACGGCCTGGTCAGCCAGACCCGGCAACGCCTGCAAGACGAACACAGCCGTGCCAGCGCGCTGACGCAGCAGGTCGAGCAGCTCGAAGGCGAGTTGCGCCGCTTGTCGAGCGAGGTGTCGACCGACCCGCTGACGCAGATTGCCAACCGGCGCGGTCTGATGCAGGCATTCGAAGCGCAGTTGGCGCTCAGCGCGCGGGCGCAAGCAGGCGGTGCGGCTGCGCCCCCGCTGTGCGTGGGCCTGCTCGACATCGACAATTTCAAACGCCTGAACGACGAACTGGGCCATGCGGCGGGTGACACCGCACTGCAAACGCTGGCCGCCGTCGTCAGCCGCACGCTGCGCCCCAGCGATGCCGTGGCCCGTTACGGCGGCGAAGAATTCGTCGTCTTGTTGCCCGATACGCCGCTGGAAGAGGGCCAGCTCATCTTGACGCGCTTGCAGCGGTCGCTTACTGGCGGCTTGTTCATGCATGAACACAAGCAGGTGCTCGTGACCTTTTCCGCCGGCGTGACCGCCCACCGGGAAGGCGAGCGCCTCGAAGCGGCGCTGGAACGCGCCGACCAGGCGTTGTACGAGGCCAAGCGCAGCGGCAAGAACCGCACTTGCATGGCCTGACGCATGACCTGACAGACTGGCGCCGCAAGCCCGTAA
>JANXMO010000084.1 GCA_025354615.1 Burkholderiales bacterium
ATCGGCGACGACGACGATTCGCATTTGGGTGACTTCATTGAAGATACCAACAATACTGCCCCTATCGAGGCCGCCATGCAGGCAGGGCTGCGCGACGTGGTCAAAGATATTCTTGATTCATTGACGCCTCGCGAGGCCAAAGTGTTGCGCATGCGTTTTGGCATCGAAATGTCGACTGACCATACGTTGGAAGAAGTGGGTAAACAATTCGACGTGACACGCGAGCGAATTCGGCAAATCGAAGCCAAGGCGATTCGCAAACTCAAGCATCCGAGCCGGTCTGACAAACTGCGTACATATTTGGATAATTTGTGACGTTGTGAACCGTGAAAAAACACATTGCGGATTGATTTGAAGCCAGGGTCTGCCGTTCAAAGACCGGGCTGATGGACCCCTGAATGCCCGATGGCTTCGCTACACTGAGTCTTATGACCTCGACCCTCGAGCGAACCGTTTTGTTCGCCGATTTGCGTGGCAGCACTGCCCTGTACGAATCACTGGGGAATCGCGAAGCCACTGCGGTAGTGACGCAAAGTGTTGATCTGCTGGCCCAAGTGGTGACTAGTCGAGGCGGCGCTGTTGTCAAGACCTTGGGTGACGGTTTGATGGCGATGTTCGACCAGCCGCAGGCCGCCATTCGGGCTGCGCATGAAATGCAGGATTCTCTTGAGCAAATCCCGCGGCCGTCAGCAAAATTGATCGTCGACCCGGCGGTTCCTGTTTTGCGGTTGCAAGCTGGCGTGGCTCACGGTGAAGTGGTTGAAATGGCGGGTGATGTCTTTGGCGACGCCGTCAACATTGCGGCTCGATTGCTTGACCATGCAGGCGACAACGAAACACTGGTGACGGCGGAAGTGGTCGAACACCTTTCGCGCCGAGACGGTGCATATTTTCGTGATCTGGGGCCTATTCAATTACGTGGTCGTGTTGAGCCGGTACATGTGTTCCGCGTTGAGCCAGAACGGATCGGCGACACAGCCGTCACGGTGTTTGGCGACCCCATGGCATTCATCGAACCTGAAGGAATTCGGCTGACCTGGCTGGAGCACGCCTGCGTTTTTTCATCGCAGCGCATGCCCATCGTCTTGGGCCGCAGTGCATCTGCCACTTATTGCATCGATGATTCACGCGTTTCAAGGTCGCACGCCCGCATCGACTGGCACGGAGGCACTTTTCAACTCACCGATCTCAGCTACAACGGCAGTTTTGTTCGTTTCAGCTTTGACGAAGCTTTGATCAGCTTACGGCGCGGCACCTGCACACTGCATGGTAGCGGTGTGATTGGCCTTGGTACGGCGTCACTTGACCGCAGTGCGCCTTGTGTACGCTTTGAAGTCATGCGGTTTTCCGCTACCACGCCTCAACTGCTGGCTCAAAATTGAAGTTGCCGTAACTTCACTGCTTTGGCATATTTGGGTAACCTTTACAGCCCTGGATAATGGGTTGCCGATTGTTTTGTCAGATCAGAGCCAAGCGGTTTTGCCTTACGCCGTGACTTGCCCATGATTCACCAAGATGCATACACTCACTCTCCTCAATGCGCTACGGCGAATGGCGTGATGCGTTTGTTGTATGTGGAAGACAATCGGCTCAACGCGCTGCTGTTTGAAGAGGCCTTGCGTGTACATGCCAACGTTCACTTGCGCGTAGCCGGTGATGCGCAGGAAGCGCTGGCCATCGTACGGGAATGGCAACCCGACATTTTGGTTCTGGATGCGCAGTTGCCTGGCACGAATGGCTTTGAGCTCCTGCATCAATTAAGGCAACAGCCCGGTTTGGCGACTGTTCCAGCCATCATGTGTTCAGCAGATACGTTTCCAGAAGAAGTGGAACGGGCTCGCTTGGCCGGTTTCATCAAGTTCTGGCCCAAACCGATCAACCTGGCTCAAATCTTTCGCGACTTGCATCAATTAGCAGAAGAAAACCTTGCCCTCGACGCGCAGGCTCGTTGAAAATTTTGTTCAAACCTGAGGTTTATTGCCGAGTACGAGTACATGCCCTTTGCTGCAGAACCTGTTTTTTCTCATGGCCGGTGCACGTCTCCCCGCACGGCTGTTTTGTTGTGTAACCTGGGCACGCCCGACGGTGCCACGCCAGCCGCCGTACGCCAGTATTTAAAGGCGTTTCTTGGCGACCGGCGGGTTGTTGAAGTACCCCGCGTCATCTGGTGGCCGCTGCTCCATTTATTCATTTTGCGGGTACGGCCCAAAGCTTCTGCGGCCAAATACGCAAAAATTTGGACGCCTGCGGGTTCCCCGTTGAAGGTATGGAGCGAAAAGCAAGCCACGCTGTTGGAGGGTTATTTGGGTGAACGAGGGCACCATGTCATGGTGCGCGCCGCAATGCGCTATGGGAACCCTTCCATTCCCGATGTGCTGGATGCCATGAAAGTGCAAGGCATTGCCCGCGTGCTGGTGTTACCGCTTTTCCCACAGTATTCGGCCACCACCACCGCATGTTTCAGTGATGCGGTGCACGCGTGGTCAAAACGCATTCGTAATTTGCCTGAATTCCGCTTCGTCAATCGTTTCCATGATGATCCAGGTTACATCGCCGCGTTGGCAAAAAAAGTCAAAGCCCATTGGGCCAGCCACGGCCAGCCTGAAAAAATGGTTCTCAGCTTCCACGGCTTGCCACAGCGCAACCTCACATTGGGCGACGCCTACCACTGCGAGTGCATGAAGACCGCCCGCTTGCTGGGCGGGCAGCTCGGGCTGGCGGCTGAGCAGCTCAAAGTGACGTTCCAGAGCCGGCTCGGAAGAGCGCAGTGGCTGCAGCCGTATACCGAGCCCACACTGATCGCTTTGGCGCAACAAGGCATCAAGCGGGTGGACGTCATGTGCCCGGGGTTTACCTCCGACTGTCTCGAAACATTGGAAGAAATCGCCATGGAAGCGCGTGCAGCGTTCTTGCAGGCAGGCGGTCAGGAATTCAACTACATCAGTTGCCTCAATGACCAGCACGAGTGGATGTGCGCTTTGACCGACTTGGCAACGCGCCACTTGCAAGGCTGGGACACCACCACGTTGCCCCATAAAGCCCAATTGCTTCAGCAGCGCGAACGCGCTCTTGCGCAAGGCGCTCGCGATTGACCCACAGCGCCACGGCCATAGCGTT
>JANXMO010000199.1 GCA_025354615.1 Burkholderiales bacterium
CATTCATGCGGTGTTCGATCACCCGGGCCAGGCGCTGCAAGCGGTGCTGCAGCTGCAACTGGCATTGGCCGCCGGTGAGGCGCCGCTGGGCTTGGCGTTACAGGTGCGCTGCGGTCTTCACCTGGGCACCGACAACCACCGCGATGGCGATTTCTATGGCCCCGCGGTCAACCGCGCGGCGCGCATCATGGGCGCCGCGCATGGCGGGCAGACCTTGCTCTCCGAAGCACTGGCCGAGCGCCTGGCCGAAAGCGCCCTGCCCGCTCACACCAGTCTGCGCGATCTGGGCCGCGTGCGGTTGCGGGACCTGGCCGAACCGGTTCGACTTTTTCAACTCGTTCATCCGCAGTTGCGCAACGAGTTCCCGCCACTGCGCTCACTGGAGGGTACGCCCAACAACCTGCCGCAGCACCTCAATTCCTTTATCGGACGTGAAGAAGAATTGCAGCAAGTGCGCGAGCTGCTGTCAAAGCATCGTTTGCTGATGCTGCTGGGCATGGGCGGGATTGGCAAGTCGCGGCTTTCGGTGCAATTGGGGGCGGAGGTGCTGGATGAACACGCCGACGGTGTCTGGCTGGTGGAACTGGCGCCGCTGACCGATGCCCGCCTGTTGCCGCAGGTGGTGGCCGCGGTGCTGGGCGTCAAAGAAGAAACCACGCACAGCGTAGTCGACTCCTTGTTGAATTACGTGCGCGACAAGCAGCTGCTGTTCATCTTCGACAACTGTGAACACCTGTTGTCCAGCTGCGCTGCACTTACCAAGCAGCTGCTGCAGGCCGGCGCCGGCGTAAAAGTGCTGGCCACCAGCCGCGCCGTGCTGCAGATCGCGGGTGAAGTCACTTGCCAGGTGCCGACGCTGGGCATTCCACAGCCGCGGGAGGGCCAGCTGCCACTCAGCGCCGAGGCATTGATGGCTTATGACGCAGTGCGTTTGTTCGATGACCGGGCGCGGGCGGTGCAAGCCGACTTCCAGGTGACAGCGAAAAACGCCGCGGCGGTGGCCGACATCTGCCACCGGTTGGACGGCATTCCATTGGCGCTCGAGCTGGCGGCGGCGCGCACCCGCACGCTGTCGGTCAACGCCATCGCGCAGCGGTTGGGCGACCGCTTCCGTTTGTTGACCACGGCGGACCAAACCGTGCTGCCGCGCCAGCGCACGCTGCGGGCGTTGATCGACTGGAGCCATGATCTGCTGCCGCTGGCCGAGCGGATGTTGTTCCGCCGCCTGGCGGTTTTCGCCGGCGGCTGGACGCTGGATGCGGCAGAACACGTGGGCGCTGATGATGGGTTGGATGGCTTCGGCGTGGTGGAAGCGCTGGCGCGCCTGGTTGAGCAGTCGCTCGTGGTGATGGAATTCGGCGGCGAGCGTTACCGGATGCTGGACACCGTGCGTCATTACGCGCAAGAGCAGCTGGAAGCGGCCCAGGAAACCGCGGCGACTGGCCTGCGTCACCTGACGTTCTATCTCGACTTTGCCGAAAGAGCGCGGCCAGCCCTGGCCAGCCCCGACCAAGGTACGTGGCTCGCGCAGCTCGACGCCGAGCGCGAAAACTTTTCAGCCGCCCATGCCTGCAGCGCCCGCGCGCCCAGCGGTGATTTGCTCGGCCTGCGCCTGATGCACGCGCTGCGGCCGTACTGGATTCGCCGCGGCAGCCTCAGCATAGGCTGGCGGATTGCGCATGCAACGCTGGCGCGCGACGGCCTGCGAGCGCGTGATGAAAACCGCTGCATGGCGCTGTTTGGCGCCGGGCAAATCAGCTTCTTCATGGGCCGCCATGCGGCCGCCGCCACGCACCTGGGCGAATGCCTGGCGATTGCCCGTGAAACCGGCAACAGCGCTGTTTTGGCCCGGGTGCTGCAACCGCTCGGGTTGACCAGCGTGGCCCGGCACGACTATGCGCAGGCCAACACCTATTTGCAGGAAGCGCTGGCGCTGGCGCAAGTGCAGGGCGACCCACGCGAATTGGCCGCAGCCTGGAGCGCGCTGGCCATGTTGCACCGGCTGCAAGGCCGGCTCGACGCTGCGGAATCGGCCTGCCAGAAAAGCCTGGCCTTGGCTCGCGCGCTGGGCGATCTGGAATCGGTCGGCATCGGCCTGGTCACGCTGGCGATGGTGGCGGTTGACCAGCAATCGCCGCAACCCGCCACGCAAACGCTGGCACAGGCGATTGAACTGGCGCAACAAACCGGCTCGCAGCGCCTGCTGCAAAGCGCCACCGATGCCTGTGCCGGCCTGGCTGCGTTGGTGCACGACTGGCAACAGGCGGCGGTTTTCTTCGGCACCGCGCAGGCTCAGCTGGAAGAAGCCAGCGGCAGCAGTCGCGATCCGGCCGATCAAGCGTTTGTCACCGCCCACATGGCGGCGGCGCACCAGGCGCTGGGCGGGCCGCGTTTTTTGGCGCTGGAAGCCCGCGGCCGCGGCAGTGAATACGGCCGTGGCTTGGCGGACATGCGGCAGTGGCTGACGCAAACACTGCCGCGCCAACGGGTCAGCAAGCGGGTCACCAGTTAGCAATCACCGGGTCAAGCGCCAGTTCGCGCTTGCCGTCGCTCAGGCGAACCGTGTATTTGTAAGCGCCCGGCACGCTGCGCTTGTTGATACAGCTATAGGACAGCCGTTTTTCATCGGCTGGCTTGCAATCGACGATTTCCGTCTGGCGCGGGTTCAACACCACCGCCGTACGTGGCTCGCGGACCAACTCATCGGTCAACACGCCTTCGATAACGATGCCATTTTCGGCAAAGCGCAAACCGGCTTCGGGCTTCAGCGTCCAGGTGATGGTGACCGGATCGCCCGCTTTGGCAGCAAAGGCGAGCACGGGCGGCACGGCAATTTTTCCGTCGACTACCGCCACCACAGGCTGGCTCGGCTCGGCGCCAGGTTTGCGCGGCTGCAAAACGTCACAGCCGGTCAACAGCGCCAACAACCACGCCATCATCACAATGCTTTTTTTCATGTTCACCTCGTTGGTTTTTAAAGTTGATCGCGCAGCGGACAACACGCTTCGTCGCGATACAGCAGGCGACGAAGCGCAAGCGCTGCAACTACGACACAGCTGCCGCAGCCCGTTGCGTCACCTTGCCCTGTTCCAGCAGCAACACGCGGTCGGCAGTGGCAATCGTTTCCTGGCGATGGGCAATCAGCACACGGGTCATGCGCAAAGTGCGCACAGCCTGGCTGACCAAGCGTTCACTGGCACTGTCCAGGTGGCTGGTGGCCTCGTCGAGAAACAGCAGCGGCGGTTCATGGTACAGCGCACGGGCGATGAACAGCCGCTGCTTCTGGCCGCCGGAAATGTCGGTTGCGGCCTCGGCCAGCAGGCTGTAGTAGCGCATCGGCATGGTCTCGATGTCGTGCGCGATGTGCGCCTGCTCGGCGGCACGCTGCACGCGGGCCATGTCCAACGGCGCATCGAAAAACGAGATGTTGTCGGCCACCGTGCCGTGGAACAGCGTGTCGTCCTGCATGACCACACCAATCAGCCGGGCGTAGTCGGTGGTGGCGATGCTGGCCAGCGGCCGGCCGTTGATGCGCACCTCGCCGCGCGACGGCTCCAGCAAGCCCAGCATCACGCCCATCAAGGTGCTTTTGCCGCAGCCCGAAGCGCCGGTGATCGCGACCGACTCCCCGGCAGCTACCCGCAAGCTCGCGCCTTGCAGCACCCAGGGGCTGTCATGCCCATAACGAAACCAGACGTCGTGCAACTCAATTTCCACACCCTCCCCCGGCGGCACGACGAAAGGCGCCCGCTCGGCCAGGCGCTCCGGCGTGCCGGGTTCGTCGGTCAGCACCTCGTCGATGCGCTCGGCGTGCGTCTGCACGCGGCGCAAGTCCATCAAGTAGGTGGCGCAATGGTTCAGGCGTTCGACGAAAAAGCCGCGAAAAACGAAAAACATCATCATCGTGCCGAGCGTGATGCGGTTGCTCAGCACCAGCTGGCTGCCCACCGCAATCAGCGCCACGTTGCCCAAGCCGCTGCTGAATTGCGCGGCCTGGGTCGAAAACATCATCAGCCGGCTGTCGGTCAAGTGCAGGTTGGTCAGCTCGACGAACTTGTTGCGCCACACGCCCATCCGCACCGCTTCCTTGCCGAACAGGCGGATGGCGCGGGCGGCACGGGCGTTTTCGAGAAACAAGGCGTCCACCGTGGCAGCCATGCGCAGGGAACGGCGTGAGTTCTCGATCGCCGCGTGGCGCAGTGCGGCCGTCACCGCGATGTTGAGCAAACCGAAACCCGTGACAACGGCGGCCAGCAGGGGCACCGCAACGAACATCACCACCACCATGGCAACCGACATCAGCGCATCCAGCAGCGCCTGGATCAGTTGCGCGGTGATCAACAGCTGGATGTGCTCGACCGAGCGCCCGCGGCTGAGCACGTCGGCCGTGTGGTGCTTGAGGAAGAAACCGGCCGGTTTGCGGTGCAGCGCCCGCACGAAACGGTCCATCAGCCCAAAGCCGACACGCACGCCGAAGACGGTGGCCGCCCAGGCGCGAATCATCGACACCGCGGCCTGGATCAACAACACCAGCAGGAACGCGCCGCCCAGCACCCAGACGAGGCGCCCATCGGCCGATGGCACGGCGCGGTCGATCGACAGCTGCATTTGCAAGGGCGCCACCAGCACCAGCAACTCCATCAACAGCGACAGGCTGACGATCAGCGCGATGTCGACCCGCCAGGCCGACAGCGGCCCGACGAAGTTGAGCAGCGACACCTTGCGCGGCTGTTTGCGCCGCCGCTGCCAGGCGGCCGTGGGCGCGCATTCGAGCACCACGCCGGTGAAGGATTTGTCGACCTCGGCCCACGGCACCGCGACGCGTCCGGCGGCCGGGTCCATGATGACCAGTCCGTGGCGGGTGGCGCGCTCCAGCACCACGAAGTGGTTCATGTCCCAATGCAGGATGGCCGGGCACACCAGCGCCGCCAGCGCGCCGACCTCGACACGCAGCCCGCGCGCGGCCAAACCAATCTGCTCGGCCAGGTCGCGGATGTGCAGCAGGCTTTCGCCGCGGCCGCTGGGCATGGCGAGGCGGCGCAGGTCGGCCAGCCCCAGTTCGCCCTGGAAGTACTCGCTGATGGCGGCAAGGCAGGCCAAACCGCACTCGTTGAGCTGGCTCGCGGTGACGAAGGGCACGCGGCGGCGGGCGAAGAGCTTGAAATCCATCATGGCGCTGCGCTTTCATTGAAGCCGCGCAGCAGCGGCTCGAACAACCACTCGAGCGCACTGCGCCGCTCCAGCGGCACCAGCGCCTGCGCCAGCAAGCCGGGTTTGAGCGCCAGCAACTCCGCGTGCGGGCCGCGCGGCGAGCCGGTCAACCGTGCCAGCGCCACATAGACCGGCTCGCCGGTTGCGCCTGTGCCGGCCGGGGCCATGTCGCCGGGCATCGTCGGCGCGTCGCTGACACTTTCGATCACCGCATCGAACGCACCGAATTTTTCCTGCGGATAAGCCTGCAACACGTACTTGATGGCCAGCGCTGGCCGCACCGCAGCGGCCGCCCGCGCCGGCACCAACAGGCGCAGCACCAAGGGTTGACCCAGCGGCGTCAAAGTGAGCAGCGCCTGGCCGAGCATGACCGACTGGCCTTCGGCAATCAAGGCGGACGACACGGTGCCGTCTTCAGGCGCGCGGATGACGCGCTCGGCCTCGGAGTCGGCCAGCTCGGCCTGCCGTTCAAGCTCGCCGCTGGCCCGCCGGCGGCTCTCCGTCAGGCCGGCCAACCGGGTCTCGACCAGCGCGCGTTCGGCCTGCGCCAGCGCCATGTCACGCCGCGCCCGCGCCAGCGCCGCGCGGGCCGCTGCCACACGGCTGGCCTGGGCGGTGGCCTCATCACGCTTTTGCGCCGCCTGCAGCCGTGTGACATAGCCCTGCGAGGCCATGGACGCCACCTGTTCGCTCTGCGCGCCGAGGCTATTTAGCAGCTGCTCGCCAGCGTGCAGATCGGCCTGCAAACTGACGATTTCGCTGCGCAGGCCGGCCAGCCGCTCGCTGATCATCGCCTGCTGCGCAGCCGCCTCGCGCCGCGCCGCCTGGCCTTCACGCTGCAAGGCGGCCTGCTGCTCCTGCAGGCGCTGCCGCTGTGCGGCGTGTTGGCTGCTGCCATCGGAACGCAGCCGGTCGCTGCCCAGCACGGCGAGCAGCGCGCCGCGTTTGACCTGCGCGCCTTCCTTGACCGCCAGGCGGGTGACGACCAGCCCGTCGGCCGGCGAACGCAGCCGCACCAGGCCGGCGCGAGCATCGGTGTAAGCCGGCACGCGGTGAATCGGCGCGTACTCGACCTGCGACAAAAAAATCAGCAACCCGACGATCGCGGCAAAAGCCAGCGCCGTGAACACCGCCACGCCACGCCAATGCGTGCGCAGCGGCTCGCCAAATTGCGAACCCGCGGCGGCTTCCACCGCACGCGGCCTGAACAACGGCGGCTTGGCCGGGTTATTCACGGTGAACGCGGAAGCGGCGCCGTGGAGGGCCGACGGCGGGCGCGCCAGGCGCCCCACAAGACCAGCGCGCCGGGCCCGAAAATGGTCGCCCAGATGATTTTGTCGAGGTGCTCGCGCACCCATGGCACGTTGCCGAAAAGGTAGCCGGCCAGGGTCACACCGCCGACCCACAACATGCCGCCGGTCACGTCAAAAAAAA
>JANXMO010000180.1 GCA_025354615.1 Burkholderiales bacterium
TGCCGGTGGGCGCGCGGGTTGAGCTCCTCGTGCAAGGCCGTGATGTCCTGCTGGGCTGGTGATCCTGCCTCGCTACTGTGGGCTTTATCATCCGCCGGCGCGCCGGGGCAGGGCGTTGACGGGCGCTGACAAAAGGCCCGCAAGACGGTGCAACGGCGCTCTTCAACGAATCCAGGGAGTCAGCATGCCAGTGGGGGACGCAGCGCACACGGCAGCAGCGGCGAACCCATGGAATGGCTGGGGCTGCAAGGTATGGCGTCATGTGGGTCTCGCGCTCGCCGTGTTGGCGCTGGCCGGCTGCAACAACAACCCATGGCCTGACGACGCGGCGGCGGGCAACACGCTGTTCAGCGCCGTCGTTGAAGGCTCGCCGCGCCATCTCGACCCCACCGCGTCGTACTGGAGCAATGACACGCCGTACACCTACCAGATCTACGAGCCGCTGTACGGCTACCACTACCTGAAACGGCCGTTCACGCTGGTGCCCAAAACCGCAGCTGAAGTCGTCAAGCCTGTCTATTACGACAAAGATGGCCAACTGTTGCCGGCCGACGCACCGGCGGCGCAAATCGCCGAAAGCGTGTACGACGTGCCGATCAAACCCGGCATCCTCTACCAGCCGCACCCGGCGTTCGCGCGCGATGCGCAGGGCGCGCTGCGCTACCACGCGATGAAGCCGGGCGAGCTGGGCGCGCGCCGCAGCCCGCTGGACTTCGAACACAGCGGCACGCGTGAACTGGTGGCCGACGACTTCGTCTACGCCTTGAAGCGCCACGCCACCACCCGCAACACGACGCCGATCTACGGCATCTTCAGCGAGTACGTGATGGGGCTCAAGGAATACGGCGCCTTGATCAAGACCGAAGATGCCCGGCTGCGCGCCGGCTTGAGCCCTGCGCAGCTCGACCGGCCGTTCCTCGACTTTCGCCGCTGGCCGCTGGCCGGCGCCACCGCGCCCGACAAGCACCTGCTGCGCATCCGCATCAAGGGCAAGTACCCGCAGTGGAGCTACTGGATGCAGATGACCTTCATGGCGCCTGTGCCGTGGGAGGCCGATGCGTTTTATGCCCAGCCCGGCATGGCGGCCGCCGGCTTGAACCTCGACACCTGGCCCATCGGCACTGGCCCGTACATGATGACCGAGTTCATCAAGGACCGCCGCCATGTGTTGAAGCGCAACCCCAACTACCGCGGCGAGCCGTATCCGTGCGAGGGCATGCCGGGCGACCGCGAAGCCGGCCTGCTGGACGACTGCGGCAAGAACACGCCGTTCATCGACACGCTGGTGTCGGCCATCGAGCGCGAAGGCCTGCCGCGGCAGGGCAAGTTCCGTCAGGGCTTCTACGATGTTGAAGTCTTCGAGCGTACCGACACCGGCATGGAATACCGCGTGGCGATGCAGGATTCCGAAACCGTGCGGCGCGAGTACTTGGCCAAAGGGTTTCAGCTGGCGCAGTCGTCCGACGTGAACAGCTACGTCATCGGCTTCAACATGCTCGATCCGGCCATCGGTAACGGCGGTACGCCGGCGCAGAACGAGCGCAACCGCAAGGTGCGCCAGGCCATTTCGATCGCCATTGATTGGGAGGAGTACGCCAAAATATTCCCCAAAAAAGCCGGCGCCACCGCGATGGGCCCGCTGCCGCAAGGCATTGCCGGTTCACGCGAGGGCACGGCCGCCGGCGTCAACCCTGTCACGCACCGCTGGGTCGACGGCCATGCGGTGCGCCGTTCGATCGACGAGGCCAAACAGCTGATGA
>JANXMO010000200.1 GCA_025354615.1 Burkholderiales bacterium
CTGCGTGCGGGTTTCGCCCATGCCGACGATGCCGCCGCTGCAGACCTTGATGCCGGCGCTGCGCACGTGGGCCAGCGTATCCAGCCGGTCTTGATAGGTGCGGGTGCTGATGATGTCGGGGTAAAAGTCAGGCGCGCTGTCGAGGTTGTGGTTGTAGTAGTCGAGCCCGGCGTTTTCCAGCGCCTGCGCCTGAGAGGCGTCGAGCATGCCCAGCGTCATGCAAGTCTCCAACCCCAGCGCTTTGACCTCGCGCACCATCTCGGCCACGCGTTCCATGTCACGCGGCTTCGGGCTGCGCCAGGCGGCACCCATGCAAAAACGCGTCGCGCCATCGGCCTTGGCGGCTTGCGCAGCGTCCACCACTTCCTGCAGCGGCATCAGTTTGCCGGCGTCGACGCCGGTGTCGAAATGCGCCGACTGCGGGCAGTAGCCGCAGTCTTCCGCACAGCCGCCGGTTTTGATCGACAGCAAGGTCGACAACTGCACCGCGTTCGCATCGAAGTGCTCACGGTGAACTTGCTGGGCACGGAACAGCAAATCCATGAAGGGCAACGCGAAACACGCTTCAACGTCCGCGACGCGCCAGCGCGGTTCGGCAAGCGGTTCAGCCGCGGGGCGGGGCACCATGGCACGCACGGCGGACAAGGGAATGCTGGCAATCGTGGTGGTCATGCGGGGCCGCAAAATCAAAACAGGGAAGCCGCAGTGCGCACCGCGGGGCGCGGCGGCGCGCTGGGGGAAGCGAAGGCGTGATTATGCGGGGCGGGGTTGGGCTATGTGCAGCAGCCTGTTCAAGACAGGTCACTGCGCTTTGCTTGCGCTGCTCGCTTTTTTACTTGCTTGTATACCGATGGTTCCATATCACCTCAACCAATGGCGCTTGTGGATTTGTTACGACATCAGCAGTTACACGCAGAGGCCTTGTGGATTCGCCGGAAGCCACCGGTGCGCCGGGCGGTACTGCAGCAGCGGTGGCCCTGTTGGCCGTCTGCTCGTTTGCCATGCGAGAAGAATCCGATGCGCCCTCCACCGGCACTTCTTCTCTCTGCTGCATCTCGGGGCGTGTGCGGCTCTCACGAACGGCTTGCGCCGGCTCAACAGGATGCCGTTGCACGTTCTCCTACCCCGTTGGGGCGGTAGGAAATTCATCTTCAATCGGTTCCCCCGGTGCCAGCTGACCCTCCAAGCTGGACAAATCAAGAGAGGCAAACCCCGACATGGCCCGCGCCCGCCGCTGGGTCTCTTGGGACAACCGACCTAGCGCCTCTTCGCTGACGTCTTGCCCGACGTCTTCCGGCCCAATTACTTCTTGATACAGGTGCACGAGTTGTTTAGGCGCGTCGTGTTTGCCGGCCTTGTTCGCTGTCAATCCCGTCGAAGGAGCGCGGAAGGTGGTGGCTCTCGGCACGCCGACGAGCGGCTCGGTCTGAGCCAAGACGCCACGCTGCGAACTCATTCGAGCAGCAAGCGCTTCAGGGGGCAACTGTCGGGCGCCCCTCTGTGGTTCAGGGTCTGACAGCGGTTGCTCATCTAAGGGGGCGACAGGGGGAACCGCTCCCCCACGGGCCACCGGCTCGGTCGCCAGAGCCGCTCTACGAGCATTGCGTTCATCCCTCATTAAACGCCGCTCCTCAAGCCGGTGATCCAGCGCACCAGGATCTGTACCCTCCGCGTCCAATTCAGCGTCGGGCAATGGTGGCGAACTCGCCTCGCCAAGCGTGACATCCGGAATCAGTACTTCGACCAATTCCAGAGCGGCTTTCATTTCCTCCCGAAGGGCGCGGTGTTGAGCAGAAGTGCCCTGCACCGGCATACCAGGCCGGCGCTGCGCTTCAGGCAACGCCGAATTGCACAGGGACGCCAGATCGGCGAGCGTTGCGACGGGCTTTGTGCCCGGCACCTGGTCCAGCGCCGCCAACAGCGGCTGCGCTGCGTGCAAGACCCGCCGCATGGCATTGGGGCCTACCATCTTTTCGTAGGCCTGCCCTTGACGCCTCTTGTCCCCTCCCCAAGATTGCATCAAGGCCTTGAATCCTCGTTCATCTTGCGCCAGTTCACAAATGGCACGCAGGCCCGGGGCTCCTATGCGGCGCGCCGAATTGGTCAGGAAAGGGGAGAGTTGAAGGCCGATGCCCGCGTCAATCGCGGTTTGCAGATGGCCGCCGGAGGCCTTGACGAGCGCCTTCACCGTCAGCAGTTTGGTAGCGACCACATCCGGCTGGCCGGCTTCCAGCATCGGCGACACGATGCGGTTGGCAAATTCCTTCAACCGCTTGGTTTCGGCAGCGCTTGCAGAACCGGACACATTGAACCCCGCCTGCGTTCGAATCCATTCGCGCGCCAGCGCCGGGTTGTTCAAAACTTGGGCATCGTCAACAACGTCAACGAATGAAGGGTGGCCCGGCGCAGCTTTGACTTCCACCGTTGCCAATGCCTGGGCCAGCTTGAAATCTCGTAGAAAAATCCGTTGGTTCCACGTATCGCCTTGAATGGCCTGCCGCAGGTTTTCAACAATCTCCGGCGCTCGCAAAAGCCGGTGCGCACTGGCTGCCGCAGCCTCTCCCGACATGCACAGCAGGGCCAGCTCGTCGAGCGAATGCACGGGCCGCTGTTCAAGTTTCAAGGTATCGAGTTTGTCCAACAGAGGCGCTGCAGCTGCCAACGCTGTTTTCATCACTTCCTGTTGTGCATCGGCCTGGGCCGCATTCAAGCCGGCCGAAGCCAACCAGTGTTGTGCCAGCAAATTGAAAGGCTCGTGCGTTTGATCGGTCTGCGCTTTATAGGCATGCGCGCAGGCGACGCGCAGCGCATCTGCTCTTGCCAGCTCGACCCCTGACCCCACGAAACTACCGTCCGAATGGTCGAAGGCATCGGCGCTTTGCGTGAAAGGCGAAATCGGTAACTGCTTCAAAGCGGCGTCTGCGCGGTGCTTGTCGCCTCCAAACGATGGCGCCTTGTCGAAATCCGGCGCAAAAAAGTCGGT
>JANXMO010000272.1 GCA_025354615.1 Burkholderiales bacterium
GCACACAGGCGTTGCGCGACAGTGCTGCCGTGCCGGCGGCAGACAGCAGCCAACCGGCGAACCGCGTGCGCATCTTTCCCAAGTGGAAAGCCGAGGACCGCTTCATTCTTTCCTTTGCCGACGATGACAAGGTCATTCGCCAAGGCGCGGCTGTCCAGGCGATCGATCACGGCGTGCCGGCCTCGAATTGTTTCCACTCCGCATCGAAGAGAACGAAGGGTGGCACCGGATCTCTCATCAGCCCCAATTCCTTGGCCTCGTTGACAGAAGCCCATCGACTCGATTTGCATGCGTACGGAGATTCTGAGTATGTCGGTGAGATGACGCCGTGGCAATTGGCCGTGCGGTTGCACCAGGCCGGCTTGCGTTCGGTGGGTGTATTAAAAATTCAAGCGTGCAACACCGGAACCGGAAACTATCTTGAGCAACTGAAGCACGAGTTCAATGAGCTTGGTGTCAAGGTGGGCTACCTGTCAGGGCCCCAAGGAACAGTGGGGGATCCGCGGATTCCCGTGAAGCTGGGGAACAAGAAATTTACGGTCAACCCACTGCGCGCCTTGGCGGCCGTTGGTGCCTTCCCGTTCGCGGGCGCACTGTTCGCGAACAAGTTGGTGAACTTTGTCATTCCCGAGCCAATGGCGCTCAAGGTCGTCAAGGGCAACACCAACGTTGCGTTTCCCGGCACCCGTTACAGCCTCCATGCGAGTGCGCCCTTGCCGGACGTTGGGACATGAACACCCTCAAAAGCTTGGGCAGGAAACCCCGTTTGATGGAGGCACGACCGGGCACTGCTACAAAGAGCGAAGGTGCGTCGAGGCGGCGGCAAGATCCCTGAATGCGGCTTGAAAGCTGGTTTCCAAAGCACTCCACAATTCAGGGACTTCGCCCGGGAGCGCTTTTTTTTCCATGCCATGCTGCCCCTTTCCACCCGCTGGCGCGCCCAAGCCTATTTTCTAGGCCTGGCCGCCGTCAACACGCTGCACGGCCTGCTGCCCTTCGTGCTGCGCCCGGCGCTGTACCGCGCCTGCGGTTTTCGCATTGCGCGCAGCGCCACGCTGCAGGGTGGCGTGCGGTTTTTCCATGTGGGCCGGCTGACGGTGGGCGAGGGCTCGATCGTCAACCGTGGGGTCTACCTGGACAACCGCGGCGGCTTGGCGATCGGCGCGCAGGTATCGATCGCGCATGACTGCCGGCTCTACAGCCTGGGGCATGACATCCACGACGGCCAGTTCACCGACAAGCCCCAGCCGGTGCGCATCGACGACTACTGCGTGCTGTTCGCCGGCGCGATGGTGATGCCCGGCGTGCACCTGGGCGCAGGCGCGGTGGTGATGGCCGGCGCAGTGGTGACGAAGGACGTGGCGCCGGGGCGCATCGTTGGCGGCAACCCGGCGCGGGACCTGGGCGAACGCCGTGGCGTGCCGGCGTACCGGCTGTCGCGCCGCTACTGGTTCGCGCATTGATGGGGGGCGGCGGCGCCGGTGCGCCGGGCCACATTGCCGTCGTCGACGGTGGCTCCTTCGTGCTGCCGTACGTGCATGGGCTGGTGCTGGCGCTGCGCGGGCGCGGGCACCGCGTGACGGTGTATGCCTCGCGCACGCGCTACAACGCCGCGTTTCTCGACGCCTTGCGCACGGCGGAGGGCGTCGAGGTGGTGGAGGCCGGCGTGTCGCGCAGCGTGGCGCCGCGCTGGCGTGGGGTGCCGGCTTACGTGGCGCTGCTGTTCACGCTGTGGCGGCGGCGCCGCACCTATAGCGTGATCAACCTGCAGTTCAGCGTGTTGGGGGCGCTGGAGCTGCCGCTGTGGTGGCTGCTGCGGCGGCGCCTGGTCTACACCGTGCACAACGCCGTGCCGCACGGCCATGCCGGCGAGCGCCACGGGCCCACCGGCTGGATTGCCGGGCTGGCGCGCACGCTGGTGTTCCCCAGCCGCTACACGCGCAATGACTTCATGCGCCGCTATGGCGAGCGCTTCGCGGCGCGCTCGCAGGTGCTGCCGCACGGGTTGCTGCCGCTGGCGCCGGGGGATGCGCCGGTGCCGTATCCGCCTTGCCCGGCGCCCACGGCGCTGGTCTACTGGAGCACGGTCAAACCGTACAAAGGCATCGAGCTGTTTGCGGCGCTGGCGCGCTCGCCCGAAGTGCGTGCCGAAGGCCTGGCGCTGGAGGTGCATGGCGCCTGGGCGCCTGAGCTGGCCGGGTTGAAGAGCGAGCTGATGTCGCTTGGCGTGCGGGTCAACGATGCTTACCTCGACGCGCCGGCGCTGCGCCAGCTGTTCGCGCGCAATGCGGTTTTTTTGCTGCCGTACCGCGGCGCCTCGCAATCCGGCGCGCTGTACACGCTGCTGCACCACGGGTGCACGATGGTGTGTGCCGATGCGGGCGATCTGGGCAGTTTCATGCGCCGTTTCGGGTTGACCGGTCTGCTGCTGAGCGAGCGCAGCGCCGCCGCGGTGTTGACGTGCCTGGACTACCTGCAGCAGCACACGGCCACGGTGCAGCGCGCCTTTGCCGCGGCGCAGGCGCAAAACCAGTGGGACGTCGCGCTGGCCGCGGCGGCGGCGGCGTATGAGCCCGGCGCTTGAGGCGTTTTCCGCACCGCGCTGTTGAACCAAGGAAACGGCTGGCCCAACCAGACCTTGCAGCGACAATCGCCGCCCGATGCAGACGATCTTGCAACCTTCGCTGTGGCGGCGCCCGTGCCGACGTGCAGCGCTGCCTTCACCTGACAGACCGGTGCGGCCCGGTTGGCGGCGCGTGGGCTGAGCACCATGGCGGCTGCGGCCCACGCCGTTTCCCTCAAGCGCGCCCTGCCGCCGGTTTACGCCGCCGCGGCGTTGCGGCTGGCCACGCCGCTGCTGGCGCTGCCGGTAATGGCGTCGCGCCTGGGCGCTGAAGGTTTTGGCCGGCTGGGCCTGGCGCTGGTGTGGGCCGGGCTGCTGGCGATCGTGGTCGAAGGCGGTTTCCTGGGCGCGGCCACGCGGCGGGCGGTGGTGGCCACGGCCGCCCAGCGCCTGTTGCTGGCACAGCAAGTGTTCAGCGCCCGCTGCGTGCTGTGCGTGGCGGTGGCAGCCGGCGTGTGGGCGGCCACCGCTGCCGGTTGGGCGCCGGCGGGCAACGCGGTGCTGCTGGCCGGGCTGGGCTGCGCGCTGGGCGGGCCGGCCACTTGGTACTTGCAGGCCACCTCGCAGCTGCACCGCTGGGCGCGGGTGGAATTGGCGGTGCAGGCGGCGCTGTTGACGGCCACGCTGACGGTCGCCCGCAGCATCGAGGTGTATCTGCTGCTGCAGCTGCTGGCGGCGGCCACGCTGGCCGTGCTCGGCTGGCGCCGGCTGCGGCACGACCTGGCCGTGCCGCCCGGCGCGCTGTGGGCCGCCCGGCAAGTGCTGCCCGGGCTGCGGCTGGGCGCGTCGATGCTGCCGGTGTCGCTGGCCGGGGCCGCCTATTCGCTGGCGCTGCCGGCGCTGGCCGCGGCGCGCATGGCCCCTGGCGAGCTGGGTGTGTATTACCTGGCTGACCGTGTGGTGCGCGCGCTGCTTTACGGCAGCGACCCGCTGGTGCAGCTGATCTACCCGCGCATTGTCAGCCGCTTTCGCGATGGCGCACGCGCCGCATTGCGCTATGCCGCGCGCTGGGCGCTCGGCGGCTTGGTCGCCGGCGCGCTGCTGCTGGCGGCGCTGCTGCTGGCCACGCCGCTGGCCGGGCGCGCACTGGCCGGGGTTGACGCGCTGCGTTTGCACGGCGTGTTGAAGGTGTTGGGCGTGCTGCTGCCGTTGTTGATGGGCTGGAAGTTCATCGGCTTCTGGATGTTGGGCAGTGGCCGTTATGACCCGGCGTACCGCGCCAGCATCGTGGCCGGCGGCCTGTGCGGCGCCGTCGGGGCCTGGCAGCTGGGGCACGATGCGGTGGCACTGGCCGGCGTGGCGCTGGGGGCCGAAGCGGCGGTGATCTGCACCGCGCTGGCGGGCATGGCCCGCGCCGCCGCGCACCAACGAACCGCTTGACGACAAGCAGAAAGACCCATGGGCATCGACCTCCACAACCTGCACTTCCTCGCCCATGCGCAAGACCTGGGCACGTGCTTCGGCCACACCGTGGCGATCGGCCGCCAGGCGCTGTTCGTCGACCCGCAGCCGCTGGAAGCGCACCGCCGCGCGCGCGGGTTGCCGCCGCTGCACGAGCCGGCGCAGGTGCCGGGCGTGCCGCGCTACTTCGAGCCGCTGGTGCAGCAATGGCTGGGCGCGGGGGTGGCCGATGCGGTCGACGCGTCGCCGTATGAAAACGCGGCGCTGATCCACGACATGAACCTGCCGTGGCCGGCCGACGGCCCGCTGGCGGCAGCACGTGGCCGCTACGACGCGGTGATCGACTTCGGCTGCCTCGAACACGTGTTCAATTTCCCGGTGGCGCAGCGCAATTGTGTTGACCTGTGCCGTGTTGGCGGCCACGTGCTGCACGCACTGCCGGCCAACAATTTGAGCGGTCACGGCTTCTACCAGTTCTCGCCAGAGCTGTTTTTCAACTTGTACCAGCCGGCGCGCGGCTTCGAGCTGCGCGGCGCGTTTTTCGCGCTCAAGGCCGAGCCGCGCTACTGGTGGCGCGTGGCCAGCCCTCTGCAGGTGCAGCGCCGCGTCACCTTGTGCAACAGCCACGAGGTGTATTTGATGGTGCTGGCGCGCAAGCTGCATGACACCGGGCCGCTGCCGGCGCCGCAGCAGTCCGACTATGCGCAGGGCGAATGGCTGGCGGCGCCCGCCGCTGCCGGCGGCCACGGCGCCGGGCGGCCCGCGCTGCGACAACGTGTGGCAGCCCTGCTGGCGGACGCTGGCGTGCTGAATGGCCTGCGCGCCGGGCGCGACCGGCTGCGCGCGCTGGGCCGCAGCGGCGTCAACCTGCCGGCGCCCGATTACCAACGCATTCGCGTGGCCGACTTGCTGCGCCGGCTTGCGCCATGACATCCACCTCGGCGCCCACCGCTGGCAGCCGCGCGGCCCCGCTGCGCGTGCTGTTGCTGTGCGATCGGCTGGATGTGGCCGGCGGCGTCGAGCGCTGCGTTTGCCAGCTGGCCAACCACCTGGCAGGCCATGGTTTTGCCGTCACCGTCGGCACGGTCGACACGCCTGCGGCGCAGCTGCGCTACCCGTTGGCGCCTACGGTGCAACTGTGCGCCGGCGTGGCCCACCGCCGCGCCGATGAACACCGACCGGCCGCACGCACGCGGCTGGCGCGCGCCTGGCGGCTGCTGGCCGCGCAATGGCGCTGCGGCCGCGCGTTGGCGAGGGTGGTACGCGCCACGCCGGCCGATGTGATCGTGCTCAATGGCCTGGTGACGGCTTGTTCCGCCCTGCTGTGGCTGTGGCGCGCGTGGCCGCGCGTGGTGTGCTGCGACCACAACCACTTCAACGCCCGCTCGGCGCTGTGGCGCGGCCTGCGCCAGCGCCTGTACCCGCGCGTGGCCGCCCTGGTCAGCCTGACCGAGGCCGATGCGCCGCGTTTCAAAGCCTTGAATGCGGCCACGCGCGTCATTCCCAATGCCTCCAGCTTGTGGGCCGAGGCACCGGCGTTGCCCGCGGGGCCGCAGGTGCTGGCGGTGGGCCGACATGTGGCGCAAAAGGGCTTTGACCTGCTGCTGCTGGCGTGGGCACAGGTGCTGCAGCAGCAGCCACAGGCGCGGCTGCGCATCGTCGGCGACGGGCCGCTGACCGCTGTGCTGCAGGCGCAGGCCGCGGCGCTGGGCGTGCAGCACAGCGTGGAGTGGGCCGCGCCCACGCCGCACATGCAGGCGCAGTACCGCAGCGCCGCCGTGTTCGTGCTGCCCTCGCGCTATGAGGGCATGCCGCTGGCGCTGCTCGAGGCGCAGGCGCTGGGCGTGCCCGCAGTGGCGTTCGACTGCCCGACCGGCCCGCGCGACATCCTCGGCGGCGACGGCGCCAGCGGCCTGCTGGTGCCAGCCGAAAACGTGCCGGTGCTGGCGCAGGCCTTGCTGACGCTGTTGACGCAACCCGACCTGCGGGCCCGCATGGCCCACGCGGCCATCGACCGCAGCCGCCAGCGGTTCAGCCCGCAGCGCCATTTCGACGGCTGGACGGCGCTGCTGTGCGACGTCGGCCGCAGCGCGGTGCAACGGCGGACGGCGCAATGAAGCAGCTGTCCATCATCGCCCCCTGCCGCAACGAGCAGCGGCACATCGACGCCTTTTGCGCCAGTGCGCTGGCGCAGCGGCTGCCGCCCGGCTGGGCGCTGCAACTGGTGATTGCCGACGGCCTGAGCGACGACGGCACGCGCGAGCGGCTGGCCGCGCGGGCCGCGCACGACAGCCGCCTGCGCGTCATCGACAACCCGAAGCGCATCGTCTCCTGCGGGCTCAACGCGGCGCTGCGCGAGGCCACGGGCGAGGTCATCGTGCGGATGGACATTCACACCGAGTACGCCGTTGACTACGCCGCCGAGTGCCTGGCCGCGCTGGTCGCAAGCGGTGCCGACAACGTCGGCGGCCCCTGGCACGCACAGGCCGAGGCCGGCGCCGGGCCGACGCAGCGCGCGGTGGCGGCAGCTTTTCAATCGCGCTGGGTGGCCGGCGGCGCGCGCTCGCGTGACCTGGGCTACAGCGGCTGGGTCGACACCGTCTACCTCGGCTGCTGGCCGCGCGCCAGTTTCGAGCGCTTCGGCACCTTCGACGAAACCCTGGTGCGCAACCAGGACGACGAGCACAACCTGCGCATTGCCCGCGGCGGTGGGCGCATCTGGCAGTCAGCGCGCATTTGCAGCGTCTACCGGCCACGCGCCGCGCTCGGCCAGGTGCTGCGCCAGTACCTGCAATACGGCTACTGGAAGCCGTTCGTGATGCAACGCCACGGCCAGCCGGCCTCGCTGCGCCACTTGGTGCCGGGTGGCCTGGTGGCGGCGCTGGTGCTGGCCGCGCTGGCGGCGCTGGGCGGCGCGCCGTGGCCGCTGCTGGCGCTGGGCGGGCTCTACGGCGCGGCGGTGCTGGCGATGGCGCTGGCGGTGCGGCGCGCGTCAGCGCTTGATGCCCAAGCGGCCGTGCGCCTGCCCGCCGTCATTGCCGCCTATCACCTCGGCTACGGCGCCGGCACGCTGCTGGGCCTGTGGGATTCGCTGCGCCACGGCCGCGGCCGCGAGCGCTTCGGCGCGCTGACCCGCTGAACAGCATGGCCGACGCTGAAACCGACGCGGTCCGTCAACGCTACGCCCGCCGCGCGCCGGCCGACGCGCGCTACAGCCTGCGCAACCCGGCCGCGCTGCTGGCCTGGCAGGAACGGCAGCGCGCCACGGTGCGGCTGTTCAACGACTTGCAGCTGCCGGCGCTGTCCACCCTGCGGCTGCTGGAAGTCGGCTGCGGCGCGGGCGGCAATTTGCTCGATGCGCTGCACCTGGGCTTTGCGCCCGAGCACCTGGCAGGCATCGAGCTGCTGGCCGAGCGCCACGCTGCGGCGCGCCGCGTGCTGCCCCGCGCGGTGCAGCTGTGGGCCGGCGATGCGACGCAGGTCGACACCGGCGCGGGCACCTGGGACATCGTGCTGCAAGCCACCGTCTTCAGCTCGCTGCTCGACGACGCGTTCCAGCAGCGCCTGGCCGACGCGATGTGGCGCGCCGTGCGCCCGGGCGGCGGCATCCTCTGGTATGACTTCACGGTCAACAACCCACGCAATGCCGACGTGCGTGGCGTGCCGCTGGCGCGCGTGCGCGCGCTGTTCCCACACGCCCGGCTGCTGCAAGCGCGGCGGCTGACGCTGGCGCCGCCGCTGGCGCGCGCCGCGGTGCGGTTGCACCCCGGCCTCTACACTGCCTTGAACGCCCTGCCACTGCTGCGCACGCACCGGCTGGCCTGGCTGGCCAAGCCTGAATGAACCACTTTCCCGCCCGTCATGACCACTGCTGCCGCACCGCCTTTCCTGCCGTTCGCCCTGCCCGACATCGGGGAAGAAGAGATCGCCGAGGTGGTCGACACGCTGCGTTCCGGCTGGGTCACCACCGGCCCGAAAGCCAAGCGCTTCGAGCGTGACTTCGTGGCCTTTCTCGGTGACGACACGCTGCAGGCGCTGGCCGTCAATTCGGCCACCGCCGGCCTGCATCTGGCGCTCGAAGCGGTGGGCGTGGGCCCGGGCGACGAGGTCATCACCACCACCCATACCTTCACCGCCACAGCCGAAGTGGCGCGCTACCTGGGCGCCGACGTGGTGCTGGTCGACATCGACCCGGCGACGCTGTGCATCGACGTGGCGGCAGTCGATGCGGCCATCACGCCGCGCACCAAGGCGGTGGTGCCGGTGCACTTTGCCGGCCTTGCGGCCGACATGACGGCGCTACTGGCGCTGGCGCGGCGGCATGGCCTGCGCGTGGTCGAAGACGCAGCGCACGCGCTGCCCACCACCTGCGGCGGCCAGTGGGTCGGCACGCTCGGGTCGGACGCCACGGTGTTCAGCTTCTACGCCAACAAAACCATCACCACCGGCGAAGGCGGCATGGTGGTGACGCGCGACGAAGCCATCGCCAAACGCATTGGCGTGATGCGGCTGCACGGCATGAGCCGCGACGCCTTCGACCGCTTCAACACCACCGTGCCGAGCTGGTACTACGAAATCGTCGCGCCCGGCTACAAGTACAACCTGACCGACATTGCCGCCGCACTCGGCCTGCAGCAGCTACGGCGCGCGCATGCGTTTCAACAGCGGCGCGCGGCGCTGGCGGCGCAGTACGACGCGGCGCTGGCCGGCCTGCCGCTGGTGCTGCCGCCACAGCCCGCGCCGGGTGACGTGCACGCCTGGCACCTGTATGCGCTGCGGCTTGCCGATGGTGCGCCGATCGGCCGCGACGCGCTGATAGCCGGCCTGTTTGCCGCCGGCATCGGCTGCAGCGTGCACTACATCCCGCTGCACCTGCAGCCGTATTGGCGCGATCGCTACCAGCTGACGCCCGCGCAGTTTCCGCACAGCCAGCACGCCTACGAGCGCTCGCTCAGCCTGCCGCTGTACACCCGCATGAACGAGGCCGACGTGCAGCGCGTGGCCGCGGCGGTGCGCCAGTTGCTGAGTTGAACCCGCACACCCTGTGACCAAGCGTGCTTTCGACCTGTTGTTTGCCAGCCTGGGCCTGCTGCTGCTGGCGCCGCTGCTGCTGACGATTGCGCTCCTCATCCGCATCGACTCGCCCGGCCCGGTGTTTTTTCGCCAGCAGCGTGTCGGCCGCCACGGCGTGCCGTTCGCCATCCACAAGTTCCGCACCATGGCGCATCGCACCGCTGGCGCAGGCCCCGAACTGACGGTGGCCGGTGATGCCCGCATCACCGGCGTCGGCGCTTTCTTGCGCCGCACCAAGCTGGACGAGCTGGCGCAGCTGATCGATGTCGTGCAGGGCACGATGAGCCTGGTCGGCCCGCGCCCCGAAGTGCCGCGCTACGTTGCGCTGTACCCGCCCGAATTGCGCCGCAAGGTGCTCAGCGTGCGGCCAGGCCTGACCGACATCGCCTCGATCGAATACCGCGACGAGAACAATTTGCTGGCCCGCGCCGCCGACCCGGAGCGCGAGTACATCGACGTCGTGCTGCCCGCCAAGCTGCGCCTGGCGGAACGCTATGTC
>JANXMO010000287.1 GCA_025354615.1 Burkholderiales bacterium
CACATAGCCATCGGCATTCAAAATAAAGCCGGAGCCCACACCGCGTGTTTGCGGTTCGCCGGCCTCGGGCTGCGGCGGCGCGTTTCGCCGCGGGCTTTGCGGCTGCCCAGGAATGGGCATGCCGAAGCGGCGAAAGAACTCCAGCAAGTCTTCGTCCATTTCAGGCGCGCCACTGTTGCGCGCCTTCAGTCGTTCGGTGGTGCGGATGTTGACCACCGCCGGCCCGACTCGCTCGACCAATTCGGTGAAATCGGGCAGGTTTTGCGCCTGGGCCGCGGGTGCCGCCCAAGCGGTTGCCAGACCCAGCCACAGCGCTGCCGCCAGCCCGCGGCCTAGGCGCTGAATGCGTTGACAGAGCACGTGCGTCGCCAACAGCGGTGCGTTGCAGCTCGATTTGGTTGTCGTCATCGTCATGGTTGTTTTCCTTCTTTTTTCTGTTTCATCAGCATCTGGTTTGTGACATAAAAGCGCTTTGAAGCACGTCCTCATTTCACCTTCTCCAGGTGGCTTGAAAACACTTTCAGCGTTGCCAAAGGCACATCACCCACCACCGTGACCCAGTACTCACCGCGGCGCATGCGCACCATGTGCATGGCACCCTTGGCACTCGACGTTTCTTGCATTTCGCGCCCAGAGCGCTGCGGCTCGATGAACACCGAAACCGACGTCAGCCCATCCGAAAAAACGGTTTGCAAAACGTCAGGTGCTGCAGCAGTGCTGGCCGTGTCGGTAAAAACAGCGCTCTCCATGGGCCGCTTGACGCAACGAACTTGCTGGAATCCTGGCACAGGAGAGCGCATGGCCCAACCTTCGGCTTCTAGCCGGGCAGGTTGAAAGACGGCGCGTAGAACGCGATAACCCTCGCGGTTTTTCATCGGCTGCACTACCTGTCCCCGCTCAGGCTTGACGCCCATACGCAGCTCTGAAAACGCCGAGGTTTCCAGCAGCTCGCCCCGCTCGCCCAGCACATCGGCGCGCAGCAGCAATCCGGTGGCCATTTCGGCCCACAGGCGATAGCCGAAACGGTAAGCGTCTCGCGGCTGCAGCGTCAGCACCGCGGCTTCGTGCCCGGCCACCCGGCCCGTACCGGTTGTACGCAGGGTATAAAACTCAGCCACATGGTCACCGCCGGTTTGCAGCAAAGAAGGAAACGCATTCAGCACATCGCGTTGCTCGACCAAAGCCACGCGGCTGCGTGGCCAGACGGTGTGCACGGTTTCGTTGAAGCGCAACACGTGGCGCGCTTCGCCGTCAAGCGGCTCGATGCGCTCGAACTGGTTGCCACCGTCGTAAAAATGCGTAATCCGAGCGCTTGACACCGGCCCGCCAGCGGTGCTGACCACCAGCGTGCCCGCAAAGTTTCCTTGGCTGGCGGCTGCGTGAATACGGGCCAGCCAGGGCCGTACTTGGGGCGGTGGCACAGGCCCGTTGGCAGCGGAAGCGGCTGTATCGGCAATGGGCCCGACGATGTCTGCCGGGGCGGCGACGAGCCCCGTGCCAGCGCTGCACAGGCCGAACAGGAGCGCAGCCAACCGCCCACTCAAAGACCGGCACGGTGCCTGCATGCCCATCATCCTTGTCAACGCGACGGCGCTTCAGCCGCGGCCTTGCGCAAAAAACCGGAGGGCATGCCCAATGCGCCGCGGCCTGCCAATTGTTCATGCGCAGCCAGATAGCGGTCGAGCTGAGGGTCACGGAACACACCAGGATCCGACGCTGGCCAGGCCGGTGGCGTTCCCACGCTTGGCCTGACATCCGTTGCTGCGACCAGCGCAGGCGCCGCGGCCGGACTGTTTTGAAAAGGCCACTCCAACCACACCATGCTGGCAACAGCCCAACAGCCGGCACCTGCGAGTGCTGGCGCTGCCCAGCCGAACCGCCGCCGTGGGAGCGCAAGCGGCGTCGCCACTGCTGCAGGCTCAACAGGTGCCAATACCACCGGCTCAGCTGCCAAGCGCAACCGCAAGGCGGTCATGAAAGCCGCATCATGGCCGGAGGGTGACGCCAATTCTTCGGAGCGCAACACATCGCCAATCGATTGATAGCGGTGCCAAGCCGACTGCCATTCACCATCTGCAGCCCAGCGGGCGCAGACGTCGGCAACCTCGCCAGGGGCCAGTTCGCCATCGGCCAAAGCCGATAGCTGTTCTTTGGACACCGCTCGAGCCAATCGATCTGCCATAAACAAAATCTCCAAACAGCTTTTTTGAACCCGTGCGCTACCAGCGCCCGCCCGCCTGCGTGTCCAGCAGCGGACGCAAGCGCAAGGCAACCGCCTCACGCGCACGGAAAATCCGCGATCTCACCGTGCCAATCGGGCAATTCATGCAATCCGCAATTTCTTCATAGCTCATGCCTTCAATTTCTCGCAGCAAGAGCGCTTGTCGCAAATCATCCGACAGCGCGTCGATGGCTGCATTCAAGGTCTTTGCCATTTCCTTGCTCGACAGCACCGACTCAGGCGTTTCACCGTCGGTTAGTTCGTTTTCAAGACGCGAAGTTTCATCGTCGCCATCATTGTGTGCAGCGCGCGCCGATTCGGTGATCAAAGGATCCCGTTTGAGCGCGACCAGCGCCTTTTTCGCCGTGTTGACTGCAATGCGATAGAGCCAGGTATAAAACGCACTGTCACCCCGGAACTGCGGAATGGCGCGGTAGGCGCGGATAAAGGTTTCCTGCGCCAGATCCGCGACCAGGTCCGTGTCGCGCACCATGCGGCCGATCAGGCGCTCGATGCGGCGCTGGTATTTGACGACCAGCATTTCAAACGCTTTGACATCACCCCGTTTGACGCGGTCGATCAGCGCGGCATCGACGTCAGGATTCATGGTGACACACCAGCGCTGGCCTTGCGGGGCGTTGCAAATACCGCGCACCGCAACGCATGCCACGTGGGCTCCAGGCCTTGCCGCTGCAACGGCAGCCAGCGCCAAGGGCAGCGGCCTTTTCTTTCGGGAGTGAATTTCAGCAGCATCCAGTTGCCGAAATCCAGGCTGACCTGCACTTGTCCGGCCCAGCGGTCGGCCGTTGGCGGCACCAGCAGACCGACGTGCCACTGCTGGCCGTCCCACTGCAGCTGAAAAGCGTTTGTCTTCAAACGGGTGACCGCAGCCGCCCAGGCACAGACACTCAAAGTCGTCAACCCGCCGCTCAAGTTGCCATCAAGCCGCTGCGGCGCACCACTCAACCACCAAGCGGCCAGAGCCGCCGCACTGAGGGCCAACAGACAAACGAGCCCACAACGCCAGGCAAAAAAACGCTCAACACTCAGCTGCACGGCCGGTGCGGCGGACATCGAAATATGAAACAACCAACAACCAGGAAAAGGCAGTTAGACGCGCTTGAACACCAGCGTGCCGTTGGTGCCGCCAAAGCCGAAGTTGTTTTTAACTGCGTACTCGATCGTCATGTCACGTGCTGTATTGGCGCAGTAATCAAGATCGCAAGCGGGATCCTGGTTGAAGATATTGATGGTGGGTGGCGACACTTGCTCGCGCAATGCCAGCACCGTGAACACCGATTCAATCCCGCCCGCGCCACCCAGCAAATGCCCAGTCATCGACTTGGTCGAGTTGACCACCAAGCGGTGAGCATGGTCACCAAATGCAAGTTTGATGGCGTTGGTTTCATTGATGTCGCCAAGTGGCGTCGACGTGCCATGGGCATTCAGGTACTGCACCGCATCGGTGTTGATGCCAGCATTGCGCAGTGCATTGCGCATGGACCGTTTGGGTCCATCCACATTCGGCGCGGTCATATGGAATGCATCGGCGCCCATACCGAAACCCGCCAGTTCCGCGTAGATGTTGGCTCCACGCCGTTTGGCATGCTCATATTCTTCCAGCACCAACACGCCTGCGCCTTCGCCCAACACAAAGCCGTCGCGGTCGCGGTCCCAGGGGCGAGACGCCGTCGCTGGATCGTCATTGCGAGTGGACAGCGCGCGCGCCGCCGCAAAACCGCCGACACCCAGTGGCGATACCGATGCTTCCGAGCCGCCTGCAATCATCACGTCAGCATCACCGTATTCAATCAAGCGACCAGCTTCGCCGATGCAGTGCAAGCCCGTGGTGCACGCCGTGACAATCGCCAAATTCGGGCCTTGAAAACCATAGTGGATAGACACATGGCCCGAAATCATGTTGATGATTGACGCCGGCACGAAAAACGGCGTAATGCGCCGTGGGCCCTTGGCCATTAACTCGCCATGGGTGTCTTCAATCAGCGGTAAACCGCCAATACCGGAGCCAATCAGGCACCCCACGCGTTCAGCCTGCTCCTCACTCAACTTGTCATTGGTGGGAAGGCCAGCGTCGCGTACAGCTTGAATTGCCGCCGCCATTCCGTAATGAATGAAGGTGTCCATATGACGACCGTCTTTCACAGGAAAATACGGGGCAACCTCAAAATCTTTAACTTCTCCCGCAAAACGACAAGCTTGGGCTGATGCATCAAATTTAGTGATGTTGGCAATGCCGGTACGTCCGGCAATCAGATTGGCCCACCCCTCGGCCACCGTGTTGCCGACAGGACTGATGAGCCCCAGCCCAGTGATGACAACGCGACGACGGGTCATGTACAGCCCACCCGGCTCAAGCTTTCTGATGAGTCAGCGCGTAATCGATCGCCAACTGCACAGTCGTGATCTTTTCGGCTTCCTCGTCAGGAATTTCAATGCCGAACTCGTCTTCCAACGCCATCACCAGCTCCACGGTGTCAAGCGAGTCGGCGCCGAGGTCAGCAACAAATGCCTTCTCTCTCGAGACGTCGGCTTCAGGAACGCCGAGCTGTTCGGCAATGATCTTTTTGACACGGGATTCGATATCGCTCATAACTCCTCCAGGAGTGTTTATGGGAACAGCCCGAGATTCTAAAGGTTGCGGGACTCTGGACACAGAGCCACCGCTGCCTTTGCCGGCCCGGCGCAACCGGTGAAAAACTTTCAGCTCATGTGCAGACCGCCATTGACATGCAGTTCCGTACCCGTGATGTAACCGGCTTCAGGCGATGCCAGAAAAGCCACTGCATGCGCAATTTCAGCGCCCCTACCCAACCGGCCGAGCGGTATTTGCGCCAGCAATGCCGTTTTTTGCGCAGTGGGTAAAGCATCGGTCATGTCGGTTGCAATGAAGCCAGGCGCCACGCAATTGACGGTGATGCCGCGGCTGCCCAACTCGCGTGCCAGCGCCCGCGTCAACCCGGCCACGCCGGCTTTGGCTGCGGCGTAATTCGATTGCCCGGGATTGCCGCTGGCGCCGACCACCGACGTGATATTGACGATGCGGCCATACCGCTGTTTCAACATTGGACGGATGGCAGCGCGGCTGACGCGGAACACCGATTTCAAATTGGTGTCGAGCACGGCATCCCAGTCATCGTCTTTCATGCGCATGGCTAGGGCGTCTCGCGTGATGCCGGCGTTGTTGACCACAACCTGCAGCCCGCCGTGCTGCTTGACGATGGTTTCAATAGCGGACTCAATGCCGGGGCCGTCGTTCACGTCCAGGCAAAGACCCTGGCTGCCGGCGTACGCTGCCAAGGCCCTGGTTATCGATAAGGCGCCGGCTTCGGTGGTGGCCGTGCCGATCACCCGCATGCCTTGCGACGCCAGCTCCAGTGCAATCGCCTGACCGATGCCGCGCGACGCACCAGTGACCAGCGCCACCGGCGGGGTTTCAGGTGTTGATGCAGCGTCGTTCATGACAGCAATGCCCGTGTTTCAGTGAGCGTTGTGGGGTCATGCAAAGTGCTGACGGACAGTTCGGCATCGATGCGTTTGGTCAAGCCCGCCAGCACTTTGCCAGGCCCGCATTCGACGATGTGTGTCACGCCCTTGGCACGCAAGGCCTGCACCGTTTCAACCCAGCGCACCGGGCCAAAAGCCTGGCGATACAAGGCGTCGCGAATGTCTTGCGCTGTGGTGCGCACTGCCACATCGACGTTGTTGAGCACATCGATGCGGGGCACGGCGAAAGCCACCGTCGACAGACGTTCGCGCAGCCGCTCAGCTGCCGGCTTCATCAACAGCGAGTGGAAAGGGGCAGAAACGGGCAGCAACAAGGCGCGCTTGGCGCCACGCGCTTTCAGCAGTTCACAAGCCCGGTCGACCGCGGCTTTGGCGCCGGCAATCACCGTCTGTCTTGGGTCGTTGAAATTGGCGGCCACAACGATTTCGCCGTCCGTGGAGGCTTGCGCGCAGCCTTCAATGACGGCTTGCGCATCCAAGCCCAGGATGGCGGCCATTGCCCCTTCACCAACCGGCACGGCTTCTTGCATGGCCTGCGCGCGAAACCGCACCAACAGCAACGCATCCGCCAGCGTCAAGACGTCAGCCGCGACCAACGCACTGTATTCACCCAACGAATGACCCGCCACTGCCGCCGGTAGCGGCCCGCCTTCAGCACGCCATGCACGCCAGCAGGCAATTCCGGTGGCCAGCATCACGGGCTGGGTGTTGACGGTCAGATCGAGTTGATCCTTCGGGCCGGCATAAATCAGCTGCGCCAGATCAATGTCGAGCGCACTGGACGCTTCGGCGAGCGTGTCGCGCACCGCGGGGTGCCCCGCCCAGGAGTCGAGCATGCCAACGGTTTGCGAACCTTGACCAGGAAAAACGAATGCAAATGAAATCATGGAAAAATGGAATGGCGCCGACATACGGCAAGTCACATATCGAGCAGTACGGCACCCCAAGTGAAACCGCCACCCACGCCTTCCAACAGCACCGTGTCACCTGGCGCAATACGGCCGCTTCGCACTGCATGATCCAGCGCAAGCGGAATCGATGCGGCTGAGG
>JANXMO010000288.1 GCA_025354615.1 Burkholderiales bacterium
TCACGCCGTTGCAGGTCTTCTCTCAAACGCTGGCCAGCTCTCATCAGGCTGCGGCCTCAGTTCAATAACCCCGGTGTTGCACTTCGGTCTTGAAACCGCCCATTGTTTCGGAGTCAGGCATGCCAACTTCCCTTCGCCGGTCTTCCAGCAGCAGTTCTGGTTCCACGGTTCTGTTGAAGACACCACCGTCTGACACGGCTGCGTCGGCACCTCGGTCAGACGCTGCAACAAGCCGCAAGCGCTGGCGCCCCGAAAACACGCGGCCTGACGGCCTCTCTTCTCAAGCCCCCGCCGCGGCTGAGCCGCATCGGCCATTGCGGCGGATGGCGCTTGTCCCGGCAACGGCTGCTCCTGCTGCCAATCTGACGCTGTTATGGGCCCGGTACCGTCTCGACCAGGGAATCGGATTGCCCGCCGCGCTCGCATCCCTGGCGCCCGAACACCGAGAGGCCTTTATCGACCAGGTCTATCAACAAGCTTGTGAAACGGTGATGAATAGAAGAAACAAGGTGGATGACATCGTGCAGCGCTGGCAACTGCAGGACGCCAGCCGGGTGCTTGAACTGCAAATGACGGTGGCCAACGGGTATGCGCTGACTGCGGTTGTGAGCGGCGCCACACTGCAACAGGCCTTGACCGCCAGCGGCATTGACCACCCGGTCTGCGCGCGCTGGGTGGGCCAGAACGCTGCCGTGCGGCTGCTGCTGGATGGCCAGGGCATGGCAGCCGTGCGCGAGCGGATCGGTTCACCGCTCGTGGACGCGGATGAAGATTTACAGCGGCTTGCTGCCAGCGGCATGGCGTCGGTCGATGTGCTGCGTGGCCGTTCTCCGAACGATGTTGCAAAGCAGTTCCAGCTGACCGCTCCCAGTGCCCTGGAACAGCTGAAAAAAGTGGCCAGTGCGTGGAACGAACTCAGTTTCAACGACCGCCTGAGCGTTGTTGCATTCGCCGAAAAGCAGGCCGTGCCTGCTTTGAAAGCCCTGCGCAACCCGGGCCCGGCTGGCTTGAACACTGTGCTCAATAGGTTGGCGACCACTCAACCGCTGTGCATCGGCTGGTTGAAACAACAGCACGCCTTGGCGCGCGCGCATCACGGCGACAACGTGACCCGTATCGTCGAGCAGTTGGGCCTCGACGCCGCGCAGGCCGACATGGTCGAGAAAATTGCACAGAAAGGCATTGCAAGCTGCCGGGTGCTGAGAGGTGAAAGCAGTGAAGCGGTCTGCCATGAATTGGGCCTGTCTCAGCAGACACGTCAATCGCTCGACGGAGCACGGGGACAAGCGTTGCAAGAAGTGCTGGAAAGCCTGGCCGCCAACACACTGCAACAGCCATCGGTGGCACGCGCCACGATGCCGGCACCATCGCCGGTCACCGCACCCGCGCTTTCACCCGAAATTGCGCCCGCCGTCAAGCAGCCGCCGCGCAGCAGCCCGGTGGCGCCCGAAGCGGCGGCCGAACGCCTTCGGCTCGAAATCACCGCCGTCAGCACCCAGGCCTTGCCTTGGCTGGTG
>JANXMO010000317.1 GCA_025354615.1 Burkholderiales bacterium
CCGCGCTGCAGGCGGGCCTGCAGCATGACGGCGCTGGGCACCTCGCCAAGCGGTTCGGCGCCTGCGTTCTTCATCGCTCGCAGCGCGCGGCTGAACTGCAGCAGCAACCAGAAGACGATGGTTGACACCGCCAACGCCACGCCTTGCCAGCCTTGAAAGTGCCAGCCGAGCCCAACTGCCAGTGCGGCCAGCAGCCAACCGGTGAGCGGGTTCATGAGAGGCCGCCCTTCACAGCCCGCGCACCACGTCAATGGCCTGCTCGATGCGCTCGACGGCGTGGATCGTCAGCCCCTCGATCGGCTTCTTCGGTGCGTTGGCGCTGGGCACCACAGCAATGCTGAAGCCCAGCTTGGCCGCTTCGCGCAGCCTTTCCTGCCCGCGCGGCGCCGGCCGCACCTCGCCGGCCAGCCCGACCTCGCCAAAGGCGATGAAGCCGTGCGGCAGCGGCCGGGCGCGCAGGCTGCTTTGAATGGCCAGCATCACCGCCAGGTCAGCCGCCGGCTCGCTGATGCGCACGCCGCCCACCGCGTTGACGAACACGTCCTGGTCGACGCAGGCAATGCCGGCGTGGCGGTGCAGCACCGCCAGCATCATCGCCAGCCGGTCGCGGTCAAGGCCGACCGACAGGCGCCGCGGGCTGGGCCCGCCGCTGTCAACCAGCGCTTGAATTTCCACCAGCAGCGGCCGCGTGCCTTCCAGCGTCACCAGCACGCACGAGCCCGCCACCGGTTCGCCGTGGGTCGACAGGAATATCGCACTCGGGTTGGCCACGCCCTTGAGCCCTCGCTCGGTCATTGCGAACACGCCAATCTCGTTGACCGCGCCGAAGCGGTTCTTGATCGCCCGCACCAGGCGGAAGCTGCTGTGCGTGTCGCCCTCGAAGTACAGCACCGTGTCGACGATGTGCTCGAGCACACGCGGCCCGGCCAGCGCGCCTTCCTTGGTCACGTGGCCGACCAGCACGATGGTCGTGCCGCTGCTCTTGGCGGTGCGCGTCAGCTGCGCCGCGCATTCACGCACCTGGGCCACCGAGCCGGGCGCCGATGACAGTGCGTCGCTGTACACCGTCTGGATCGAATCGATCACGCACACCGCCGGCTGTTCGGTGCCCAGCGTGGCAACGATTTTTTCGAGCTGAATTTCCGCCAGCACCCGCACCCGTGAGCCGTCGAGCCCCAGCCGGCGCGAGCGCAGCGCCACCTGCGCCGCGCTTTCCTCGCCGGTGACGTAAAGCGTCGGCACGCTGCGCGACAGCGCGTCCAGCGCCTGCAGCAGCAAGGTCGATTTGCCAATGCCCGGGTCACCGCCAATCAGCACCACGCCGCCGGCCACGATGCCGCCGCCCAGCACGCGGTCCAGCTCATCAAGACCCGTAGGCTGGCGATCGACGTCACTGGCCTCGATCTCGCCGAGTGTGGCCACCGGCTGCGTTTTGGCCAGCGACTGGTAGCGGTTCTTCTGCGGCGCATCGGCCACCGTTTCCACCAATGTGTTCCACGCTTCGCAGTGCGGGCACTTGCCCTGCCACTTCGGGCTCGAGCCGCCGCATTCGCTGCAGGTGTAGATCGCCTTGTCTTTCGCCATTAGGCGATTGTCGCCGTCTGGCCGGCCAGCAAGCTGAAGGTCAACGGCCGTCGCCCATTGAAGTCAAACCGAAAGCGGCTGCGGGTGTGAGGGAGAAGAGCGCGCAGTTGCTCGATACGCCACCCAGTCAGCGGCCAAAGGGCGGTGCATGTCTTGCCGATCAACGCCTGATTGCCGAGGTTCGCCCGTGATCCGAGCGCGTGGCGCTATTGGCTCCATTCAAGCCGTGCTATAGCAACCAGGGCAAGTCCGCGTCATGGATGCTCCAGAAATCAGCGAGCGCTCGGGAGTTGAGCCGCTTGGCGTCGTCATCGGCCATCGTTGGGACTCTCAACCGCCATGACACCTGCCTTTCATCGCCCACACCCTTTCCCGAGACCAGAACCGGCACTGGCTGGATCGGACATTGAGTTTTCCGGCTCGCCCGTTTTCCCATCGCCATCGGTAGCCATCCGTAAGAGCATTTCCGCCCCGACTTGCAGACGCCAGTCGTGTGACTGAGTCAGCCTTTGCAAAGCGTCCAGATCGTCTTTGCCGATCTTGAGTCGGCAATGAACGTTGGCGAGACTGCCGGAGTCCGGTTTGTAGCCGGGAGCGATGACGGCGTGGCCCATCCACTGCCATGTCAGTGATTGCGAGATCGCCTCGCATATCTGCCGGCCTCGGCCGGCCTCCATTTCGGCGCATCCGATGTCGCGGCGATGGAGTGAATACTCTTTTGAATGCGAAAGGCCTGGCGCAAGGGCAAAGAAAATGACGGCACAGGTGATCAAGGTCTTTGGGGGCATGGGCGTCACATGAAATTTTTTATCAACTGTGTCTCAGGACTGGGCCGTCTCCAGGCTCAAGTGCAACACCCGGGCCAAAATCCAAAGCCAACATCAAGAAGATGTTGTGGGGCAATTGAAAATTCAGTTTCTTACGATGCTGATTATTCAGGGCGTGTTCAATGACGGTGAGTTATTGATGCGTGACCTGTGGGGCAGATGCCCCTGTGCGCTGTCTCGCGCCTACGAGGCAGACGCGTGTTGCCGCTTTTGCACAGCAGATCGACCCACTCAGACCTGAGCGTGCCGCGCGGCTTCGCATACGCACGGCAGAGCGCGGCCTCATCACCTACTCGCCGTCCACCCGGCCGCGCCCGGCTTTGATGCCGGCGCGCAGGCTTTTGCCTTCCAGCCGCCGCTGCCGCGCGCCGTAGGTGGGGCGGGTGGCGCGACGGGTGCGCGGCGGAGTGGCCACGCTGTCGACCAGCGCCTGCAGCCGGGCCAACGCATCGGCGCGGTTGGCTTCCTGGCTGCGCGACGTCTGCGCCTTGATGACGACCACGCCTTCGGTGGTGATGCGCTGGTCGGCCAGGGCCCGCAGGCGTTGTTTGACATCCGCGGGCAGCGACGACGCGGCGATGTCAAAGCGCAGGTGCACCGCGCTGGACACCTTGTTGACGTTCTGCCCGCCTGCGCCCTGCGCACGGATGGCGCTGAATTCCACTTCCCCAATGTCGATGGCGCAACCAGGCGCCGGCAGGCCCGAGCGCATGGCGCTGCCGCTCAGCCCAGCGTCACGCGGTCGCGGCCTTGCTGTTTCGAGCGGTACAACGCGGCGTCGGCACGGGCAATCAGACCGCTCGCGTCGTCGCCGGGCTGGGTGGCGGCCACGCCGGCGGAGACCGTCACCGTCAGCAAAACTTCCTGGGTGTCGCGCTTGCGCAGTTTCATGGCCTTGGTGCGGACGCGCACGGTTTCGGCCAGCCGCGCCGCGTCGTCGATCGAGCTGTACGGCAGCAGCACGGCGAATTCCTCGCCGCCATAGCGTGCGGCCACATTGGCGGTGCCGCCCAGGTTGTCCTGCAGCACCTTGCCGATGGCGGCCAGCACGCGGTCGCCCACCACATGGCCGTGGGTGTCATTGACGATCTTGAAATGGTCGATGTCGAACATGACAAGGCAGTGCAACACCGGTGTGCCGCTGGCCTGCTTGAGCAACTGATCCAAGCGCCGGTCGAAGCCGTTGCGGTTTAGCACGCCGGTCAGCGAGTCGGTCAGCGCTTCTTCTCGGGCGCGCGTCAGGTCGGTGCGCAGGCGGTCGATTTCGCGCTGGCTGGCGCTGACCTGGTGCTGCAGCGCTTCAGTCGACCGTTTCATCTCGGCAATGCCGCTCAGGATGTCGTTCAACGCCGGCTCAACGCTGCCACGGTCCTCGCTTCGCAGCGCATTCGACAAGCCGTCGAGTTGGCGCCCGAAGCGGCCGGCGCTGTGGTCGGTGCGTGTCGCGGTCTGCGAGACGGCATCCATCATGTGCTGGAAGTCGAGGCTCAAGCGCGACATGGTTTCGTCATCGGTGTCGCTGATGTACTCGTGGAACAGCTTCAGCAAAGTGGCGTCGCCCAACCGCGGCTCGACCTGCAAGCGCGCATTCAGTGCCTGCTCCAGGCGCAGATTGGAGCCTGCCAGCACTTCGTACCAGACGGCGAAAGTCACCGGGTTGAACGCCGCATCGTGCTGGCTCATCTTGGCGATGGCCGCGCGCAACAACTCGGCACTTCGTTCTTTGGGTTCGGTGTATCGCATGGCGGCAGCGCTTTGGACAACCGGTGTGGGCAAGCGCCGAGTGTATCGGCGCGCCCTTCGTGCGCTGCGCGTGCACTGCGCGCGTGCCAGGGCAACGCTGCCCAAGTCCCTCGCGGCCGGCGCATCCGTGCGGGAGGCGGTCTGCGGCGTTGCAAACGCC
>JANXMO010000346.1 GCA_025354615.1 Burkholderiales bacterium
GATCGGCGTGCTGCCCGGCCCGCTGATGCGTTGCTCCAGCGGCACCAGATGAAGTTGCCCAAGCGCATCGCGCAAACGCGGGTTGGTCAGCGCTTCAATGGCAAATACCACCTCCAGATCAGCCGCATCGGCAATGCCGTCGTAAACACCCACCGTGGGGTAGCGCGAAGCAATCAACCGATAGCAAGGACGCCAGGCAACATGTGAAACCGGCACCTCGTTGGAGGCCAACACAAAGCTCAAGCTTTGCCACCCCGTTCCGCGTCAAGATACTGGCGAACAACGAATAAATCGGCCACCTGACCGCCCAACATGCGTTCAAGAGCCGGCCGTCCTGCGAACAACGGGGCTTGGTTGGGTTTGCGCAACCACTGAGCGGCACGCTCGGGCAGAGGCAACAAAATCTGCAGCGCCGCATGAATGCCAAACAAATAAGACAAGCGTTCGAGCACATGGCGGTCCAGGGGCCCGACCTTGCCGTGTTTCCATTGATAGAGCGTTGTGCGGCCCACACCCAGCAATATCATTTGCTCAGCCCCCGTCAATTCCCAAGCAGCAGACAAACGCCAGAATGTACGCAAAGCAGCGTTGGCAGCAGCCACGCTGACCAAATCAACCGGTGGTGGGCAGTGCTCTAAAACAGCATTCATAACAACTCCCTCATACGGGATGAACAATGACCCTACGCAACCAGTTTAATTCAGGTGTGAACGTTGTAATGTATTTCGTCCGCAGTTGAACAAAAACAAGAGGCTGTTTTAATATTGACCATGCGCAGGCGCGGTTATCGACGGCCCATGGTTCGAAGACAATTCGACATCTGACGACTGGGATACAAGGTTTGCATTGAGACTCGATAAATGGTTATGGGCTGCGCGTTTCTTCAAGACCCGCAGTCTGGCCGCTGACGAAATTGGCAAAGGTCGTGTGCAAGTCAATGCTCAAGCGGTCAAACCAGCACGTCTAGTGCGGCTGGGTGACTTGATTGCAATTCGCCATGAGGGCGCATGGCGCTCGGTCGTCGTTCAAGGTTTGAGCAGCCAAAGGGGACCAGCGCCGCAAGCGGCGTTGTTGTATGTGGAAACTGCCGAAAGCATCGCATCACGTGAACAGGTGCGCCAACAGCGATCACTTGCACCCGAACCTGCTTTGGCCATGACGCAAGGTCGCCCGACAAAGCGCGACCGGCGCGATTTGGCAGACTGGGATCGCTGGAGCGCATCGATCGACCCCTCATAGACAATGCCCGGGGCTTGATGCCCCTCTTGAAAACCTGGACATCGCTTTCATATGCCAGCCTGAATCACCGTAACCACGCGCCATGGACCACACCTCTGACCCTTCTCAACCACCTTCGACTGTGCCGGCAGCTGACGCCGAGACTCCTTCAACTGATTTGGCACAGCGCTTGGCCGAAGTGGAAGCAAAGCACGCCGAGTTGGCGGACGCTTATCTACGCGCCAAAGCGGAGGCGGACAACACGCGCCGGCGCGCTGAAGAGGAAGTTGTGAAGGCGCGCAAGTTCGCGGTTGAAAACTTCGCTGACAGCCTGCTGCCGGTCAAAGACAGTCTCGAAGCCGCGATTGCTCTAGCAGCGGCCACGCCTGAGCAGCTGCTTGAAGGGGTTCACGCCACCTTGCGCCAGCTCAGCTCTGCCCTGGAACGCAACAAGGTGGTTGAAATCAACCCGCCCGCGGCAACCGCGTTCGACCCCCATCAGCACCAGGCCATCAGCGTTGTGCCAGTCGACGCCGAGTCATCGCAGGAAGCCAATACGGTGGTAGCGGTGTTGCAAAAAGGCTATTTGATTGCCGACCGCGTGTTACGCCCTGCCTTGGTAACCGTCGCTGCGCCTCGATAGCAACGCATCGTGCAGCAAGCGCCGGCAAGGCGGCCGGTTTGACTTGAAAGCGTTGCGGTTGCCCACAGTTTGAACAACAGAATTTTTTGGTTTCAGGAGAAAAAATCATGGCAAAGATTATTGGCATTGACCTCGGCACGACCAATTCGTGCGTTTCCATCATGGAGGGCAATACCACCCGTGTGATTGAAAACAGTGAGGGTGCGCGCACCACGCCGTCCATCGTCGCCTACCAGGAAAGCGGCGAAATCCTGGTGGGTGCTTCGGCCAAGCGCCAGGCGGTGACGAATCCGAAAAATACGCTTTATGCGGTCAAGCGGCTTATTGGCCGCAAGTTCACTGAAAAAGAAGTTCAAAAAGACATCGACCTGATGCCTTACAAGATCACGGCAGCCGACAACGGCGATGCCTGGGTCGAAGTGCGCGGCCAAAAGATTTCACCGCAGCAAGTCAGCGCGGAAATTTTGCGCAAGATGAAAAAAACCGCCGAAGACTATCTTGGCGAATCGGTAACGGAAGCCGTGATCACCGTACCGGCTTATTTCAATGATGCGCAGCGCCAGGCCACCAAGGACGCCGGCCGCATTGCGGGACTGGACGTCAAGCGAATCATCAACGAGCCCACGGCCGCGGCCCTGGCTTTTGGCCTCGACAAAAACGAAAAAGGCGATCGCAAGATTGCGGTCTATGACCTGGGCGGCGGCACGTTCGACGTCTCGATCATCGAAATCGCCGATGTGGACGGCGAGAAGCAGTTCGAAGTGTTGTCGACCAATGGCGATACCTTTTTGGGCGGCGAGGATTTCGACCAGCGCATCATCGATTTCATCATTGCCGAGTTCAAAAAAGAGCAAGGCGTTGATTTGAGCCGTGATGTGCTGGCGCTGCAACGGCTCAAGGAGGCGGCCGAGAAGGCGAAGATCGAACTCTCCAACAGTGCGCAGACCGACATCAACCTGCCGTATGTG
>JANXMO010000359.1 GCA_025354615.1 Burkholderiales bacterium
GTGGCCGGCAAGCTGGCCGAAGTGCTGAAAGCCGAAAAGCTGGTGATGTTGACCAACATCCCGGGCGTGCTCGATAAAAACGGCCAGTTGCTGACCAACCTGCGCTCGAGCGAGATCGATGCGCTGTTTGCCGACGGCACGCTGAGCGGCGGCATGCTGCCCAAGATCGCCTCGGCGCTGGACGCGGCACGCAACGGCGTCAACACCGTTCACATCATCGACGGCCGCGTGCCGCACGTGATGCTGCTCGAAGTGCTGACCGAGCAGGCTTATGGCACGATGATTCGCTCCAATTGAAGCCGCCAACGCAGCGCTGGTCGGCCAGAACGGCACCGCGTGTCTGGTTCTTCGACCTCGACGACACGCTGCATGACGCCACTCACGCCGCGTTCGGGCCCACAGCGGTGGCCATGTCCGACTACATCGTTGAACACCTGGCTTTGCCGCTGGACGACGCCATTGCGCTGCGCCAGCACTATTGGCACCGCTACGGTGCCACGTTGCTGGGCCTGGTGCGCCACCACGGCGTGCAAGCCGCGCATTTCCTGGCGCAGACCCATCAGCTGCCTGGGTTGGAAGCTCGCTTGCGCGTCAGCGCCCCAGACCGTGCCGCGCTGCGCCGTTTGCCCGGCCGCAAATTTTTGCTGACCAACGCACCACGCGCCTACGCGCTGCGGGTGCTGACAAGTTTGAAGATGCAACGCTGCTTTGACGGGCTGATTGCCATTGAGGATATGACCCTGTTGGGTGTCCACCGGCCCAAGCCCGACGCGCGCCTGTTTCGTCATTTGCTTGCCAAATTGAAGTTGTCCGCCGCACGCTGCGTGCTGGTGGAAGACACGGTTGAACACCAGCGCGCGGCAAGCCGCGCCGGCTACACCACGGTGTGGATGCAGCGCTATTTGCGCCGCGCAGCTGATGCGGCATCGCTACCCCAAGGCCGTGTTGGCCAGCGCTTGAGCCGCAAACCGCCGGGGGTTGATGTGCGCATCAGCGCATTGCAGTCGTTGTACCGGCTGAAGCCGATGGTTCAAGGCGGTGGGGCCCACTGAGTCTCGGGCGCTTCCGGCGCCCGGCGTTGGCAATCACTCCTGCTTTGGCGGCATGGCATGAGCGCCGATGGCGTCTTGACCGTTGCCATCGCTGGCCGGCCGTTGACGCTGCTGCCTGAAAAAGCCATCTGGCTTGCCGAAGCCGCCACCTTGCTGGTGGCCGATGCCCATGTAGGCAAAGCGGTCAGCTTCCGCAGTCTTGGGGTGCCGGTGCCGCGCGGCACCACCAGCGAAACGCTGGGTTTGCTCAGTGCCCTGGTTGTCAGACACGCCGCGCAGCGCATCATTTTTCTGGGTGATTTCTTGCATTCGGCGCGGTCGCACGCCACGGCCACGCTGGCCACCCTGTCCGCCTGGCGCAATGCTCATGCGGGTCTGCAACTGACCTTGATCCGCGGCAACCACGACGACCGCGCAGGGGATCCCCCCGCTGGCTTGCACTTCGAAGTGGTTGATGAACCGCTGCCTTTTGCCGGCTGGCTGCTGTGTCATCACCCGACGCCCCGCGCCGAAGGCTACGTGCTTGCAGGCCACACCCATCCTTGCGTGGTGATGCGCGGCCGCGCCCGTGACCGGTTGCGACTGCCTTGCTTTCACTTCGGCCCGACAGTGGGCGTGCTGCCCGCGTTCGGCAGTTTTACAGGGATGTTCCCGGTGGCGGCCACTGTAGATGACCAGGTATTTGCGGTAACGCCTGAACAGGTCACCGCTGTTCCTCGCCTGACTGCTTATTGATCCTTCCTATTCGAACTTTGGAACGCAAGCCCGCTGGCTTGCCCCAGATTTCAAGATATAAATGAATTCGAATGACTGAACCTGTTGACCTCCATTGTTTGCAGCATTTTGCGAAGCGGGCTGAAGCTCTTTTTGACCGTCTGGAAGCGGTGCTGCCCCAAGCGTTGCAAGCGCCGGATTGGTCGACCGCTGCAGCGTTTCGCTACCGCCGCCGGCGCGGTGTGGCCCTGTTGGCGCCTGTGCGGCATCTGGCGACCTTGCGTCTGTCGTCCCTCATGGAAGTCGATGCGCAGAAAGCGCGGCTGTTGCAAAACACATCCCAGTTCATGGCCGGCCGGGGCGCCAACAATGTGCTGTTGACGGGGGCTAAGGGCACGGGCAAAAGCTCGCTGATCAAGGCGTGTTTGAACGAGTTTTCCAACCAAAGCCTGCGCTTGATCGAGATCGACAAGGCTGATCTGGTTGACCTGCCCGACATCGTCGACCTGGTGGCCGAACAGCCGGAGCGCTTCATCATCTTTTGTGATGACCTCAGTTTCGATCAAGGCGAGCGGGGCTACCAGGCGCTCAAATCGGTGCTCGATGGATCGGTTGCGCAGCTGTCGGACAACGTGTTGATTTACGCGACCAGCAATCGCCGCCACCTGTTGCCCGAGGCGATGAAGGACAACCTCGCGTATCAGCACACCGATGACGGAGAGGTGCATCCAGGCGAGGCGGTGGAGGAAAAGATATCGCTGTCCGAGCGGTTCGGGCTGTGGATCAGTTTTTATCCATTCAGCCAGGACGAGTACCTGACCATCGTTGGCCAGTGGCTGCGCAATTTTGGCCTGGCCGAAGAAGCGATTGCGGATGCGCGGGCTGAAGCGCTGGTTTGGGCGCTGGAGCGCGGCTCGCGCTCGGGGCGGGTTGCGTTCCAGTTCGCGAAGGATTACAGCGGCAGGCGGGCGTTGTGACAGCGCCAGGCGAGGAGCTACAGCGGGCGCTGGTCGACGTGGCGGTGGGCGTGCTGATCGAGCGCCAGGCCGACGGTTGCGAGGGCCGCTTCCTGCTGACCACCCGCCCGGCGGGCAAGGTGTACGCCGGTTATTGGGAATTTCCGGGCGGCAAGCTCGAAGCCGGCGAAGGCGTGGCGCAGGCGCTGGTGCGTGAGCTGCACGAGGAGCTGGGCCTTACGATTGCGTTGGAAGCGGTACAGCCGTGGAGAGTTGAAACATTCGAATATGAACACGCCCACGTGCGCCTGCATTTTTGCAAGGTGTACGAATGGCGCGGCGCGTTGCAGATGCGCGAGCAGCAGGCGCATGCGTGGCAGTCGCTGCCATTGCAAGTGGCGCCGGTGCTGCCGGGTACCGTGCCGGTGCTGGGCTGGCTCGCCCGAGAGCGCGGTTTTACAGGGGCAACGCACGCTACTTTGAGCTCAGAGGCGCCCGCTACACTGACGCCATGAACTGGCTGGACGACGTGAAGTGGGGTGCCGACGGGCTGCTGCCGGTGATTGCGCAAGAGTACGGCAGCAAGGACGTGCTGATGTTCGCTTTCATGAACCGCGAGGCGCTGGCCCGCACCGCGCAGCTGGGCCAGGCGGTGTACTGGAGCCGCTCGCGCCAGCGCCTGTGGCACAAGGGCGAGGCCTCCGGCCATTTTCAGCAGGTGCATGAAATGCGCCTTGATTGCGACAATGACGTGCTGCTGTTGAGCGTTACCCAGCTGGGCGCTGGCGACACCGCGATTGCCTGCCACACTGGACGGCACAGCTGCTTTTTCCGGCGCCTGGAAAACGGCCTGTGGACGACGGTTGAGCCGGTGCTGAAAGACCCGCTGCATATCTACGAATGAACCACGACAACAGCAAGCTCATTACCAGTAACGACACCCTGGCCCGCTTGGCAGCCGTGATCGAAGCGCGGCGTGGCGCAGACCCGGCCCACAGCTACGTGGCTCGGCTGTTCAGCAAGGGCACCGACGCCATTTTGAAAAAAATCGGCGAGGAAGCGACCGAAACCGTGATGGCCGCCAAAGATGGCGATCGGCAAAAAATCATCTACGAGATGGCCGATTTGTGGTTCCATTCAATGTTGGCGCTGAGCGCTTTCGGCCTCCGGCCGGCCGATGTACTGACTGAACTGGAGCGGCGCGAAGGCCTGTCCGGCCTGGAGGAGTTTGCCGCCCGCAAGCTGGAAACCCGTGAAGGAGAGGGTACGTGAATGACCACACGCGGGGCAGTTCCAGTGACGACATCATCGACGTTGAGCCGGCGCCGTTTGCGGTGTCGCCCGAGCGCGATGCGGGCCTGAAGTCAATCGGCCACTTCAGTTATTTCTTGCACACCGTGGTGGCCATTGGCGCCGTGCTGCCGGGCGTGCAGGCCAGCGTTGCATTGCTGCTGCTGGCGTTCATTGTCGACGTGCTCAAGCGGGACGACGCGCGCGGCGGCTGGCAGGAATCGCATTTCCGCTGGCGTATTCACTCCGTTTTATGGGCCGGTGGGCTGTACCTGCTGACGGCGCCCCTATGGCTGCTGCTGCTGGTGCCTGGGTGGATCGCCTGGGCCTGCGTGTCGCTCTGGTTCCTCTATCGCATTGTGCGTGGCTGGCTGAATTTGAACGCCAACCGGCCAATGCCTGCTTGAACGGGCGCGCGCCGCCTGCAACTGTTGATTAGGGTTCCACCATCATCATGACGTCACACGATCCCACCTGTATTTTTTGCAAGATTGCGGCGGGCGGAATTCCGGCCCAGCGGTTGTATGAAGACGACGACGTGCTGGCTTTCCATGACATTCGTCCCGCGGCGCCGCTGCATTTTTTATTGATTCCCAAGCAGCACGTTGCTTCGTTGGCTGAGGCGAACGAGGCGCATCAACCGCTGTTGGGCAAGCTGTTGGCGTTGGCGCCGTCACTGGTCCGAAAGCAGGGGTTTGACGACGGTTTTCGTACCGTCATCAACACCGGGCCGAATGGCGGGCAAGAAGTTGACCACCTGCACCTGCATGTGATGGCCGGCCCGCGGCCATGGAAAAACGGCTGACATAACATCGCGGCTTGCCCCGCAAGGAGAAAAACATGGGTTCTTTCAGCATTTGGCACTGGTTGATCGTGCTGTTGATCGTGGTGTTGGTGTTCGGCACCAAAAAGCTGAAAAACATCGGCACGGATTTGGGGGGTGCGGTCAAAGGTTTCAAAGATGGTGTGCGCGACAGCAGCACCAGCACGCCGGGCACAGATGACGCCACCGCGCCCACCCCAGCGCAGGTCAGTGCGGCGAAAAAGAACGCCGATGCCGTTGACGTGGAAGCGAAGACACGGTTTTGATCGATTTCGGCTTCGACAAGATGGCTCTGATCGGCGCAGTGGCGTTGATCGTCATCGGCCCCGAGCGCTTGCCCAAGGTGGCGCGCACGGTGGGCCATTTGCTGGGCAAGGCGCAGCGCTATGTGGCCGACGTCAAAGCCGAGGTCAACCGGTCGATCGAACTGGAAGAGTTGAAAAAGATGAAGACGCAGTTCGAGTCGGCTGCGCAACAGGTCGAGCAAACAGTCAGCCATGAAATCCACCAGACCCGCGCCGAGTTCGACAGCCGCTGGAATGATGGTGTGTTTGACAACAATTTGCACGCAGGCGGCGGCTCTGCAGCCGGCTCATCAAGCCGCCTGATGGCGCCGGCTTATCGCCACCCGGGCAAAAAATGGCGGCTCAAGCGCTCGGCGGTGCCGCAGTGGTACAAGCAGCGCGCCGGGGTGCGCGGGCATGTGCTGTCGGGCGCGGCGCGGGTGGCGCGGTTCCGCCGGCCGTCACCACCGCGCTCGTTCTGAGCCATGGCCGTCCCCGACCCGGCCCCCGATGAACTGGCGGGCACCGAGCAGCCTTTCGTTGCCCATTTGGTTGAACTGCGCGACCGGTTGATCCGTGCGGTGGTGGCGGTGGCCGTCGTGTTTGGCGTGCTGTGCATCTACCCTGGCCCCGGCGGTTTGTATGACTTGCTGGCCGCGCCGCTGGTCGCCAACCTACCCAAAGGCGCCACCTTGATTGCCACCAACGTGATCTCGCCGTTCGTGGTGCCGTTGAAGATCACGCTGATGGCGGCTTTTTTGGTTGCGCTGCCAGTGGTTCTCTACCAGCTGTGGGCCTTCGTGGCGCCCGGGCTTTACACGCATGAAAAGCGACTGGTACTGCCGCTCGTGATCTCCAGCACCTTGCTGTTTCTGATGGGCGTAGCGTTTTGTTATTTTTTCGTCTTTGGCCAGGTTTTCAAATTCATTCAGGGTTTTGCGCCCAAGAGCATCACCGCGGCGCCTGACATCGAGGCTTATCTTAGCTTCGTGCTGACGCTGTTCATCGCTTTTGGCGCTGCCTTCGAAGTGCCGGTGGTGGTCGTCGTACTGGCGCGGATGGAGCTGGTGTCGGTCGAAAAATTCAAGGAATTCCGCTCGTATTTCATCGTGCTGGCTTTCATCATTGCCGCGGTGATCACGCCGCCCGACATCGTCTCGCAACTGGCGTTGGCCATTCCTATGTGCCTGCTCTATGAATTGGGCATCTGGGCTGCCCGTGCCTTCGTCAAACACACACAACCACCGCCAGCGCCGGTTGACGAGCGCTGATACCTTGGCTTTCCGCCGGCAAGGCGAGCAGCAGTCCTTGTTTGCCGGCGCTTATTCCTCGTCGTCGCCGAGGTTGGTTTGCGGGCGGCGCGGGCGCGTTTCCGGCCGTTGGGCGGCCGTCACCATCAACTCCATGGCCTTGCCACCGCGTTGCACGGCGATGGCGGTTGCCGCCCGCGGCTTGAGCGCTGCCACGGCATTCAGCAGCTGGGTGGTGTTGGCTACAGGTGTGCCGCCCACCCGCACCACGACGTCACCCGGCCGCAGGCCACCAGCACTGGCGGGGCCGTCTTGCAGCACGCCGGTGATCAGCACGCCTTGCTTGACCGGCAGGTTCAGGCTCTCGGCGATCTCGGGCGTCAAATCACGCGGTTCAACGCCAATCCAGCCGCGTGTCACCCGCCCTTCCTTGATCAAGCCTTCCATCACCTGTCGTGCGGTGTTCACGGGAATCGCAAAACCAATCCCCAGGCTGCCGCCCGAACGCGAGTAAATCGCGGTGTTGATGCCCAGCAGGTTGCCGTTGGTGTCGACCAGCGCGCCGCCAGAGTTGCCGGGGTTGATCGCCGCGTCGGTCTGAATAAAATTTTCGAAGGTGTTGATGCCCAGCTGGCTGCGCCCCAACGCGCTGATGATGCCGGAGGTCACCGTCTGCCCGACGCCAAACGGGTTGCCGATGGCCAGCACCACATCGCCGACCTGCAGGGCGTCCATCGAACCGAAGGCAATGGCCGGCAACCGGTCCAGCGCAATTTTCAGCACGGCCACATCGCTTTCAGGGTCGGCGCCGATCACTTTGGCCCGGCTCTTGCGGCCGTCGGCCAACATCACTTCAATGT
>JANXMO010000405.1 GCA_025354615.1 Burkholderiales bacterium
CGTCGTCAGCCACGGCTGGTACATGCAGTAAATCAACGGGCTGGGCACACGATGAGTCAGGAACACCTGCCCGGGCTGCGCCTGCAACGCTGTGCGAAGCCGCTAGCCCTGCGCGATTTCAAGTTGATTGCGTTCGACATGGATTCGACGCTGATCAACATCGAATGTGTCGATGAAATCGCCGAGGTGGCCGGCCGCAGGGCCGAAGTGGCCGCCCTTACCGAAGCCGCCATGCGCGGCGAGATCACCGACTACAAAGACAGCCTGCGCCGCCGCGTGGCCTTGCTGGCCGGCGTGGCGGCCACGGCCTTGCAAACTGTGCTGGTTGAGCGTCTGCGGCTCAACCCAGGCGCGCGTACGCTGGTGCAGGCCTGCCAAGCGGCCGGCATGAAAACGCTGCTGGTGTCCGGCGGCTTCACACATTTCACTGACGCGGTGCGCGATGACCTGCAGCTTGATTTCACACGTTCCAACGTGCTGGAAATCGAAGCCGGCCGCCTGACCGGCCGCCTGGTCGGCCAGCCCTGGGGCGACATCTGCGACGGCGAGGAAAAACGCCGCATGCTATTGGCCACCTGCGCGCAATTGGGCATTAACGCCGCGCAGGCCATTGCGATGGGCGATGGCGCGAATGACCTGCCGATGATGGCCGTGGCCGGCTTGTCGGTCGCCTATCACGCCAAAGCGGCGGTGCGGGCGCAGGCCATGGTGTCGATCGAATCGGGAGGCTTGGACCGCTTGCTCGAAGTGCTGCGCTGAAGCGGTCGCGCGGCGTCTTCCATATTGGGGATGGCGGTAGCGGCAATGCGCTTTAACGTGGCGCCTTTTCTGCCACTTTCAAAGGAGCGGCCCATGGCCAAGAAAGCAATCTGCGTCGGCATCAACAAGTTTGCCAAGTACCCGCAGTTCACCCTCAACGGCTGCGTCAACGACGCCAAAGACATGGCCGCGCTGTACAAAGGGCTGCTGGGCTTCAAGGCCTCTGAAATCAGCGTGCTGACCGACGCCCAGGCCACGAAGGCAGCCATCATGGGCGCGCTGTCCACTGCGGTGGCTGACGCAAAAGCCGGCAAGATCAGCCACCTGGTCTTCAGCTGGTCGTCACACGGCACGCAGGTGGCCGACGCGTCTGGCGATGAGCCCGACGGCATGGACGAAGCCTTCGTGCCCTATGACATCGACCAGAAAGGCCAGGACTGGGACCCGGCGCACATCATCACCGACGACGAGCTGCACGACCTGTTCACGCAACTGCCTGCCACCACGCTGCTCGAGGTGTACCTGGACACCTGCCACAGCGGCAGCGGGCTGCGCGAGGCGTTCTCGTTGCATGCGCCGCAGCCGAAGTTCATCGCGCCGCTGGCCACGCCGGCGCTGGCCAAACAGGCCCGCGTGCGGGGCTTTACGCTGGCCGCGCCGTTGCCCGGACGTCAGAACAAGGACAAAGCCGCGGTGGTGGGCGAGCACCACATCCTGTGGTCCGGCTGCAAGGCCAACCAAACCAGTGCCGATGCCTATTTCAACGGCCGGTACAACGGCGCTTTCACTTACTACTTCATCCAGGTGATGAATACGACGCAAAACAAGCTGTCACGCAAAGACGTCATCGCGGAAATGCGCAAGCAGATGAAGGGGCATTTCACACAGGTGCCGCAGCTGGAAGGCAACGCCACCAACCGGCAAAACGCCATCGTTTACTGAGCCACTCAGCGGACGGCGGCCCAGCGGTGGGTGCGCACGGCGGCGCGCCCACCGCGGTCTCAGGACGCCGAGCCGGCAACGCTGGAAACACCCGCACGCCGGCGCCACAGGCCGGCACCCACAAAGGAGGCCGAGGCCACGCCCATCAGCAAGGCCGCGGCCGACCCCTGGAATACGGCGGCGGCGGCCCCGCGGTCCAGCAGCGCACCGAAAACCGGCGCGGCGACGGCAAAGCCCAGGTCCAGCCCGGAATACACCGTGCCATAAACCCGACCGGTGGCGCCGGCCGGCGCAGCGCGCCGAATCAGCATGTCACGCGACGGGCCGGCCAGGCCGGTGCCAAAGCCGGCCACCGCGGCCACCACGGCAGCGAACACGCCCGGCAGTACACCGGCGCTCACGGTCAACAGCAGCAGTGCCGATGCGATCAGGCAGATGGCAATGATCTTTTCCAGCCGCTGCGCCCGCGCGGCCAAAAAGCCGCCCACCACCATGCCGGCTGCGCCGCACAGCATGTAGCCCGTCACCACCAGCGACGTGACGGCCAGCGGCAGCGCGTAGATTTTTTGCAGCGCAGGGCTGGCGAAACTTTGAATCGCCGTCAACGCGCAAGTCGACCAGAAGAAGAAGGAAAAGCACAGCCACACCGACGGCAGACGCAAAAACGCCAGCGGATGTTCAGCGGCCACCGCTCCAATGGCCGGCGCCGCGCCCGGTGCTGCTTGACCGGCCTGGTCATCGAGCGAAGCGCGGTTGACCCACATCACCGCCATCACCACGAGCGCGGCGACCGAGGCGCTCGCCGTGGCGGCGCGCCAGCTGCCGAACACGGCGGTAAGCGTCGCCAAAAACACCGGCGCGGCAGCCCAGCCCAGATTGCCGGTAATGCCATGGGCGGAAAACGCGTGGCCCAGGCGCGCGGGCGAAACGCGTTTGTTGAGAATCGTGAAATCAACCGGGTGAAAAGAGGCGTTGCCTATCCCCGCCAAAGCCGCCGCGCAGGCCAGCCCGGCATACCCCGTCGCCGCCGCGGCGGCCAGCCCGGCCATCACGAAACAACCGAGGGCGATGAACAACACCGGCCGCGCGCCGACGCGGTCAACCAGAAAACCCGCCAGCGCCTGGCCAATGCCGGAGACGAGGAAAAAAATCGTCACCAGCAAGCCGAGTTGCGAATAGCTGTACCCGAATTCGGTGATGAACAGCGGAAACAGCGGCGGCAACAGCAGATGAAAGAAATGCGAGGTGCCATGTGCCAGCCCGACTAGGCTGATGGTGCGTGCATCTTGCCGCCAGCTGGGAGTAGAAAAAGCATTCATTGCGGAAATCCTGCAACACCTGTGAGGCGATGGAAGCACTGTAGACGGCCAGGCTACGGCAGAGTTACGATAGTTCGACAACTTCTGTCGAGATCATGCCAAAGCCGTCGTCTACGCCGCTCCATGCCACCGTTGCAAGCGCTGCCTTGGCGATGGCCGTGGCGCCCAACGCGAAGCGCCGGCACCGCGTCGCTCCGCTCGAACCAATGCGTTATGCGCCCAGCCCGCAGCGCCCGGTGCGCGCCAAGCTGCGGCTGCTGGCCGCCAACACACACGTCGATCCACACAGCCACCCGTGGGCACAGGTGGCGTTGTCGAGCAAAGGCGTGATCCGCATGAACGCCGGGCGCAGCACCTACCTGGTGCCACCGATGCGGGCGCTGTGGATTCCGCCGGGCGTCGAACACATCGTCAGCGTGGTCGAGGACGCGGAAATCCGCACGCTCTACATCCATCAGGATGCCGACCACATCGGCCCGGCGCGCCAGCCCGACGCCTCAGGCGCCTGGCAGCAATGCCGCGTCCTCGATGTCTCGCCGCTGCTGCGCGAACTGGTGCTCCATTTGCCGCTGCAACCCGACGGCGAAGGGCCGGCGTGGGTGGCGCGAGAACGCGAACGCAGCTTGTGCAACTTGGTGCTCGATGAGCTGGCGCATGCAAAACCCGTCCGTCTGGGCGTTGATCTGCCGCGGGACAAGCGCTTGCGCTCGCTGTGCGAAGCGGTGCTGGCGGCGCCGGCACGCTGGTCGTCGCTCGATGAATGGTCGCGCGAAGCCGGCGCCAGCTCGCGCACCATGGCTCGCTTGTTCCGCGCCGAGTTGGGCACCACCTTTGTGCAGTGGCGCCAACAAGTGCTGTTGGCGCAAGCGCTGGCGCTGGCCGCGCGGCGGGTGCCGATGGCCACGATCGCTGCTGAACTCGGCTATGCCAGCGCCAGCGCGTTCAGCGCCATGGTGCGCCGTTCGGTGGGCGTGCCGCCAACCGAGTTGTTGCTGTGATCAACAGCAATCCAATAACGGACAAGCACCGCACGAAGCGGTCAATTCCGCCGATCAAACGTCAAGCGGGCCGCAATACTGCGCTTGTCATCGTGTCGTCCGGGGGTTTTTAGCGTGTCCACTCTTTTCGAAAGCATTCACAACCACCATGAGCAGGCGGTTTTCGATGCCGTTCGCACCGGCGCCGCGCACTACCCGCTGCTGGTCGAACGCCAGTTGCTGGCCGATGTGGCCTGCGTTGCACTGAACCGCCTGCCGGCCCGCTACATCCGCCATGAAGTCGATTTTTCGTTCTACCTCAGCGAGCAGGAACGCGCGAGAAGCGATCGCGACATCGATGAATCGGTGCAATTCGCGTTCAACTACGTGCAGGCTCGCACGGTCATGCTGGCACGCAGCTGAAACGCACAGCGCCTGC
>JANXMO010000423.1 GCA_025354615.1 Burkholderiales bacterium
CTTCACCCGCCGTTTCGCAACCCTCGTCTGAAGCGGCAAAGTGACGATCGCCTGCCGAAGGCCCAACCACACCACCCTACAACGCGAAGTCGTAATCGATCAGCAGCGGCGCATGGTCGCTGAAACGTAAATCGAGGTAGATGTGCTCGTGCCGCGCCAGCGCCGCAATCGCCGGCGTGGCCAGGTGGTAGTCAAGCCGCCAGCCGACGTTTTTCGCCCAGGCCTGGCCGCGGTTGCTCCACCAGGTGTACTGCTCGGGGTGCGGGTTCAGTGTGCGAAACACGTCGACCAGCCCGGTCTTGGTCGGGTCGAACAGCTCGGTCAGCCAGGCCCGCTCTTCGGGCAGGAAGCCGCTGTTTTTCTGATTGCCCTTCCAGTTTTTCAGGTCGATGGCCTGGTGCGCGATGTTGATGTCGCCGACCAGCACGAACTCACGCTCCCGCGCCAGCGCGGCCAGGTGCGGTGCCATCAACGCCAAAAAACGGAATTTGGCCTGCTGGCGGTGCTCGCCGCTGCTGCCGCTGGGAAAGTAGCAGCTGATGACGCTGAAGCGGGGCGCCAGCACGCGCCGGCTGTCGTCGAAGCGCAGCTCAATGAAGCGGCCTTCGGCGTCGAACTCCGGGTGCCCGGTGCCGGTGATCACCGCACTGGGCGTGTGGCGCGTGTACAAGCCGACGCCGGAGTAACCTTTTTTGTCGGCATAGTGGAAATGGCCCTGCAGGCCAGCCACCTGTTCGAAGCGCCCGACCACGGTGTCGGCCTGGGCTTTGAGCTCCTGCACCCCCATACAATCGGCCGCCAGCCCGCTGGCCCAGGCTTCAAAGCCTTTGGTGGCCGCTGAGCGGATGCCGTTCAGATTCAACGTGACCAGACGAAACACAAAGATGTCCTTGATGGGTGGTGCTGCGATAGCGCACGATGCGGAAGCCAACCCCAGCGCCCCGAACGATGCGCTGGCTCAGGAATTCGTGCGCTTTGCGGTCGACGCTGGCGTATTGCGTTTCGGCGAGTTCACGACCAAAGCCGGCCGCTTGTCGCCCTACTTTTTCAATGCCGGCCTGTTCGATGACGGCGCCAAGCTGGGCCGGCTGGCCGAATTCTATGCACGCCGCCTGCTCGCCTCCGGCCTGGTGTTCGACATGCTGTTCGGCCCGGCCTACAAAGGCATTCCGCTGGCCGCGGCGGTGGCCGTTGAACTGGCGCGGCACGGCCGCAATGTGCCGTTCGCCTATAACCGCAAGGAAGCCAAAGACCACGGCGAAGGCGGCACGCTGGTCGGCGCGCCGCTGGCCGGCCGGGTGTTGATCATCGATGACGTGATTTCCGCCGGCACCTCGGTGCGTGAATCCATCAGTCTGATCACCGCTGCCGGCGGCACGGCGCAGGCACTGGTGGTGGCGCTCGACCGCCAGGAGCGCGCGGGCAACGCTGCAGGCTCCGCCCTCCAGCACGTGCAGGCCGAAGCGGGCCTGCACGTGGCTGCCATCGCCACGTTGACCGACCTGCTGGGCGCGCTGCGCGGCAGCGGCGACGCCACCATTGCCGCGCACTTCGACCGTGTCGCGGCCTACCGCGCCCGCTACGGCGCATGAAACACGGTATGAAAAAACGCAGCCTCAACGTCACCCGCTTTCGCAACGCCTGCCCGGCTGCAAGCCGCCCCGCACGGACTCTCGTGCTGAGCTTCGTACTGAGTGCCGCCGCCCCAACGCTGTGGGCGCAGCCCGCGCCGGCTGGCGCGCCGTCGATCTACAGCTGTGTGGACGCCAACGGCAAGCGCCTGACCTCGGACCGCCCGATCGCCGAATGCATGACGCGTGACCAGCGCGTGCTGAACACCGACGGGTCGGTCAAGCGCGTCGTGCCGCCCACCTTGACGCAATCCGAACACGCCGAACAAGACGCCCGCGAACGCCAGCTCGCCAACGAACGCAGTGCGCAGCAAGACGCCGCCCGCCGTGACCGCAGCCTGCTGCTGCGCTTTCCCAACGAAGCGGCGCACCGGCAAGCCCGCGCCAACGCGCTCGATGATGTGCGCAAGGCGATTGCCTTTTCCGAAAAACGCATGGTCGAGCTGGCGGCTGAACGCAAGCCACTGCTCAACGAAGCCGAGTTCTATGCCGGCAAACCGCTGCCGCGCCGCCTGAAACAGCAGCTCGATGCGGTCGACGCCAGCACCGAAGCCCAGCGCGCGCTGATCGCCAACCAACAGGCCGAGCTGGTGCGCATCAACGCGCTGTACGACGCCGAGCTGGAGCGCCTGCGCCAGCTCTGGAGCGGCAGCCCGCCGGGGCGCACGACAACATCGTCAGCGCCTCGCCCTTGAGCGAAGGCAAGAACACACCTGAGCCGAATGGCACTTACTTTGGCCGCTGGGGCCGACCGTAAAGGAGGATGTCGACGCGAGCGAGCAGGCGGTGCTCTTCAGCCAAGGGTAGGGTTTCCGGTCGTCGCTTTCGTTGTCGGGGCTCAATGCGGTCGGGGCGATGCCTGACCTTTGACCGGGCGATCGAATCGAACAGCGCAGGCTCCACAGACGTTGCGCGCGAGACCCGCTGGGTCCACCGTTGGCAGGCGTGCTTGACGCTCAGGCGGCGTGGGTCGACACCGGCATTGTTGACGGCCTGCGCCATCAGCCGTTGGATCAGGTTGTAGGCCAGCAGATGGACCCACAGTAATGTCAGCTCGCCTACTGCATCCGCAAAGGTACCTCGCGCTCCTCCTGCACTTTTTAACTACACGCAGTAACCGGCCTTGCGTTGGTGCAATGCTGAACAAGCCTCCCGCTGATATCTTTTCACCTCAGCAGCGCTGAGTGAATTGATCAAGCCGCACTATTCAAGGCGGGCACCGGCACCCTCGTGAAAGCCACGATCATCAGCGCGCCCAGCTCTACCAAAAACGCGGACCAGATAGTTCTCCAGCCTGCCGAGCGCATAGTGGTTATGGGGCACGTGATTTTGTGCAAAGGCAGAAGTCATCAGATTTTTGGTCAGGCCAAAGCGCTCTTCAGTTGTTTCTCATTTCGTAGAGTCGAAGTCTGCCGAAATCAAACGCAATGACCGCATATGGCGAGATTCGACAGTGCGAAGCACGCCCAACAGGATTGCCATCGATAACATGTAAGACCTTGAAAAGAAGCCATCGGGTTGGAAATGTTTATTGCGCGCGTTGCCACTGAACTGAACGTTGATTCCCAAAGCCTGGCTTTTCTGGATTGCAGGCGGCTATCAAAGGCTTTGCCATGATCCGTTACCGCTTGATCGCCGACGACCTCCATGCGCACCTGTTCCGCGTCACGCTGCAGGTGTCGCAGCCCGCAGCGCAGCAGCGGCTGAGCCTGCCGGTGTGGATTCCAGGCAGCTACCTGGTGCGCGAATTCGCCCGTCACTTGAGTGGCGTCAGTGCCACGCAGGGCGGCGTGGCGGTGCCTTTGGTTCAAGTTGACAAAGCCAGCTGGCTGGCCGAGTGCCGCGGCACGGCGGCGCTGGACGTGACCTACTGTGTCTACGCTTTCGACACCTCGGTGCGCGCCGCATTTCTTGACGCGCAGCGCGGCTTCTTCAACGGCACCAGCGTGTTCCTGCGCGTCGAAGGCCGCGAGGCCGAGCCGCACCAGCTGGAACTGCGCGGCCTGCCGCCCGGCTGGCAGGCGGCCAGTGCCTTGCCGCCGGCGCAGCCGCCGGGCAGCGTGGACGCGGCGGGCATGGGGCTGTACGAGGCGGCCGACTACGACGAGCTGGTCGACCACCCGTTCGAGTTGGGCCACTTTTGGCGTGGCGGCTTCGAGGTGCACGGCGTGCCGCATGAATTCGTCGTGGCCGGCGCCTGGCCTGATTTCGACGGCGAACGGTTGCTGGCCGACGCGCAGCGCGTGTGTGCGGCCGCGATTGCCTTCTGGCATGTCGATCAGCGCGCGCCATTCAGCCGCTACGTCTTTCTGCTCAACGCCATTGACGACGGCCATGGCGGGCTGGAGCACCGCGCCAGCACCGCGCTGTTGGCCTCGCGGCGCGACTTGCCGCGCACCGGCGC
>JANXMO010000446.1 GCA_025354615.1 Burkholderiales bacterium
GTCGGCCGGCCGACTTCGTTGGCCGCGTCGATGATCACGCCGCGCCGTTCGTCGTCGCTCATGGCTACCTTGCGCTCGGTCAGCCGATGCAGGATGTTTTCGATCACGATCACTGCGCCGTCGACAATGATGCCGAAATCCATGGCGCCCAGACTGAGCAGATTGGCCGGAACGCCCATGACTTTCAGGCCGAGGAAGGTAGCCAGCAGCGCCAGCGGAATGACCACCGCCACGGCCAGACTGGCGCGCAGGTTGGAAAGGAACAAGTACAGCACCAGCGACACCAGCAACGCGCCTTCAATCAGGTTATGGAAAACCGTCGACAGCGTCTTGCCCATCAACCAGGTGCGGTCGTAGAACGGCACGATGGACACGCCTTCGGGCAGGCCGCGCGCATTCAGCGCGGCGATTTTCTCCTTCACGCCCTGCAGCACCACGCTGGCGTTTTCGCCCTTGCGCATGACAACGATGCCGGTGACGGCGTCGTCATCGCCGTCCTGCCCGACCACGCCCAGGCGCGGCACCGCGCCGACGACCACCGCCGCGATGTCGCGGATCAGCACCGGCGTGCCGTTGCGCGCCGAGACGACGATGTTGCCGATGTCGTCAGCCGAGCGCAGCAGCCCGATGCCACGGATGGTGTATTGCTGCGCGCCCTGCGCGACGTAGCTGCCACCGGCATTGGCGTTGCCGCGACCCAGGGCATCGAGCAGGTTCTGGAAGCCGAGTTTGTGGGCACGCAGCCGGTCGAGGTCGGGCTGCACCTCGTATTGCTTGATGAAGCCGCCCATCGCCACCACGTCGGCCACACCGGGCACCTGGCGCAAGGCGCGTTCGATGGTGGCGTCTTCGAGCGTGCGCAAGTCGGTGGTCGAGCGGCCGTCGCCCTTGACGCGGTAACGCATGATTTCGCCTACGGGCGTGGCATTGGGCGCAATGTCAGCCGCGACGTTGGGCGGCAGGTCGACGCCCCGCAGCCGCTCGTTGACCAGCTGTCGCGCTTCCTGCACGCTCACCTTGTCGTCATACGTCACCACGGTGTAGGACAGGCCGAACTGCGTGTGCGAAAACACGCGGATGGCGCCAGGCATGCCGGACAGTGCCACTTCAATCGGCAAGGTCACTTGTTTTTCGACTTCTTCGGCGGCATGGCCGGGAAACAGCGCGATCACCGTCACCTGAGTGTCGGTGACGTCGGGAAAAGCCTCGACGGGCAGGTTGTTGAAGGCAACGCTGCCGGCCAGCACGAACAGCAGCACCGTCAGCACGACCAGCACCGGCTGGCCCAAGGCCCATGCGACCAGGCGCTTCATGGTTTGCGAGTGACGGCAGGTGCGGTGGTGGCCACCGCGTCGTCTTCGGCGATGTGGAACTGCCGGGCCAGCAGCAGCACGTTGTCGCTGACCACGCCGTCGCCCACCTCCAGGCCTTGCGACACCACCACCTCGGCCGGGCCTTCATGGCCGATATGCACTTCGCGCGGCTCGAACACGCCAGGCTGGCCCTGCACGAAGACCCAGTGCCTCTCGCCGCGCAGGATCACCGCCGACGCCGGCACCACCACGCCCGCGCTCAAGCTGCGTTGAAAGTGCGCGGTGGCCAGCATTTCGGCTTTCAGCA
>JANXMO010000452.1 GCA_025354615.1 Burkholderiales bacterium
ACACGCCGCAGCTGCTGTCGATCGCCGCGGCGCTCGGCTGGGCCAGCGGCCTGCGGCTGTATGCGGTGCTGCTGTTGACCGGCCTGGCCGGCGCCAGCGGCTGGGTCGACTTGCCCGCGGGCCTGGCGCTGCTGCAGCAGCCCGTCGTGCTGGCGGCCAGCGGGGCGATGGTGTTCATCGAATTCTTTGCCGACAAGATCCCGGGCATCGACACGCTGTGGGATGTGCTGCACACGGTGATCCGCATTCCGGCCGGCGCAGCGCTCGCGGCCAGCGTGTTCGGCGCCGATTCGGCCGGCTGGACTACGGCGGCTGCGCTGCTCGGCGGCACGCTGGCCGCCACCAGCCATGTCGCCAAAACGGCCACGCGCGCAGCGGCCAACACCTCGCCCGAGCCGTTTTCCAACATTGCCTTGTCGCTGCTGGGCGATGGGCTGGTGCCCGCCGTGTTGTGGCTCAGCTGGACGCATCCTTTCGCGCTGTTCGCTGTGCTGGCCGTGGCACTGGCTGCCATGGCCTTGCTGATCTGGCTGCTGTGGCGCTTCCTGCGCCGTGTGCTGCACCGTGCGCCGCATCGCCCAATGCGCCAGCCACCATGAGCGATAGTTACCGCGCTGCATCCGTTGTGCCCAGCCCGTGTACCGGCGTTTGCCGCATCGATGGCGCCACCGGCTGGTGCGCCGGCTGCGCGCGCAGCCTTGAAGAAATCAGCGCATGGTCGGGTTTCAGCGATGCGCAAAAGCGCGCCGTCTGGGCCGTTTTGCCGCTGCGCCGTCAAGAAGACCACGACGACGACCATGGCGACAACGCTGCTGCACCTTGATCTTTACTTCGACCCGGCGGCGCCCGGCAGCCGGCTGTTGTTCGAGCAGCTGCCCGAGCGGCTGCAGGGCCGCTCTTGCGAGGTGGCTTATTGGCCGCTTGACGAGCGAGCGTTGTATCTTGCTGGCGCGCACCTTTCAGAGGCCGGTCCGATGCAGGCCTTGCCGGCAGCAACCCCCAGCCGCTGGGCCTGTGAGCAGGCACTGCCTTCACGGCGCGAGGCCTCACCGGTCGCTGGGAACAACGGCGATGACGACAGCGCCCCCAGCCGCTCGGCCTCGGAGCAACTCGGTGGCCAGAGGCTGCTGCAAGCGGCCGTGAACCGCGGCGTGGTCGCCTTGCCGACTTTGGTGGTGGACGGCTATGTCTTCACCGGAAGCCAGGCGCTCGAGCAGCTGGCTGCTCATCTCGCAGCCGGCGGTGGTGACAACAGCAACGACAACGACACCGTAATGGCGCCGTCTGGGGGTTAGTCCTAGGCTTTTGCGTGCCCAAAGTCAGTGCCGTGTCAGCACCGGGTCAGAGCGGGCGCCCAGCATGAGGGCACACAGGCGCGGGCCGGTGTTCACTTTCAGGAGCACACATCATGGCAAGCAGCACAGCAAGGCCGATGACCGGCGGCGAAAGAAAAGTCATCTTCGCTTCCAGCCTCGGGACGGTGTTCGAGTGGTACGACTTCTACTTGTACGGTTCATTGGCGCCCATCATCGCCAAGCAGTTTTTCTCGGGGCTGGACGCGGGCGCGGCCTTCATCTTCGCGCTGCTGGCATTTGCCGCCGGCTTCATCGTGCGGCCGTTCGGCGCCCTGGTGTTCGGCCGGCTGGGCGACATGATCGGGCGCAAATACACCTTTCTGGTCACGATTTTGATCATGGGCTTGTCGACCTTCGTCGTCGGTGTGCTGCCCAATTACGCCGCCATTGGCTGGGCCGCGCCCATCATTTTGATCGCGCTGCGCATGCTGCAAGGCTTGGCGCTGGGCGGTGAGTACGGCGGCGCTGCCACGTACGTGGCCGAGCACGCGCCGCATGGCAAGCGCGGCGCCTACACCGCGTGGATCCAAACCACCGCCACGCTGGGCCTGTTCCTGAGCTTGATGGTCATTCTCGGCACGCGCACCTTCGTCGGCGAAGACGCGTTCAACAACTGGGGCTGGCGTGTGCCTTTCATCTTGTCGATCCTGCTGCTGGCGGTCAGCGTGTGGATCCGGCTGTCAATGAACGAATCACCAGCCTTCAAGAAAATGAAAGACGAAGGCCGCACCTCGAAGGCACCGTTGACCGAGTCTTTCGGCCAGTGGAAAAACCTGAAAATCGTCATCCTGGCGCTGGTCGGGCTGACCGCTGGGCAGGCGGTGGTTTGGTACACCGGCCAGTTCTACGCGCTGTTTTTCATGACGCAGGCTTTGAAGGTCGACGGCGCCACGGCGAACATTCTGGTGGCGCTGTCGTTGCTGATCGGCACGCCGTTCTTCCTCGTCTTCGGCTCGCTGTCCGACAAGATCGGCCGCAAGCCCATCATCATGGCCGGCTGCCTGATTGCCGCGTTGACTTACTTTCCGCTGTTCAACGCGCTGACCGTGGCGGCCAACCCCGACCTGGCCCAAGCGCAGCGCAATGTGCCGGTGACCGTGGTGGTCGATGCGGCGCAATGCTCGTTCCAGGGCAGCCCCATCGCCCGTGAAGTCGACTTCCGCAGCTCGTGCGACATCGCCAAGCGCACGTTGGCGCAAGCTGCCGTCAACTACACCGTGGTCGAGGCGCCGGCCGGCACGGTCGCCAGCGTCAAGCTCGGCGCCACCGAGATTGCGTCGCTCAACGCCACGCTGACGCCTGACGGCAACGCCTTTGACGCGGCCAGCAAGGCCGGCATCGCCACCTTCAAGAAAAACGTGGCGGCAGCCGTCAAAGCCGCTGGCTACCCGGCCAAAGCCGACCCGGCCAAGGTCGACAAGCCCATGGTCGTCGCCATCCTGACGCTGCTGGTGATCTACGTCACCATGGTCTATGGGCCGATTGCCGCGATGCTGGTCGAGCTGTTCCCCACGCGCATCCGCTACACCTCGATGAGCCTGCCGTATCACATCGGCAACGGCTGGTTCGGCGGCCTGCTGCCGGCCACCGGCCTGGCGATCGTGGCGCAGACCGGCAACATGTACAACGGTCTGTGGTACCCGATCATCTTCGCGGCGATCACCTTCGTGATCGGCACGTTGTTCATCCGTGAAACCAAGGACGTCGACATCTACCGCGACGACTGATCCTGGCGGCGCTCTTCCGAGCGCCTGCTGCGACCACGAAGGCCGGCCGCGCGAGCGCCGGTCTTTTTCTTTGCCTGCGCCCCTTTGCCCGCGCCCCTTCGCTCGCGGCGCGCTCAGGCGAAGTGGCCGGCGTGCCGCTCGCGCAGCACGTTCTTCTGCACCTTGCCCATTGCGTTCCTCGGCAGCTCGTCGACGAGGAAAAGTGCCTTCGGCACCTTGAAGTTGGCGATCTTCGACTTGAGCGCCGCCGTCATCGCGGCCGCATCGAGCGCGGCGCCCCCGCGCGCCACCACGACGGCGACAACCGCCTCGCCGAAGTCGCCATGCGGCACGCCGATGACCGCGCTCTCGGCCACGCCCGGCATCGCGTTGATCACGCTCTCGATCTCGGCCGGGTAGACGTTGTAGCCGCCGGTGATGACCACGTCCTTGCTGCGGCCGACGATGCTGATGTAGCCGAGATCGTCGATCCGTCCGACGTCGCCGGTGCGAAACCAGCCGTCGGTGGTGAACTCTGCCTTGGTCTTCTCGGGCATGCGCCAGTAGCCCATGAAGACGTTCGGCCCGCGCACCTCGACGCCTCCGACCGTG
>JANXMO010000462.1 GCA_025354615.1 Burkholderiales bacterium
GTTGGTCGCCATCGCGTTGACCGAGTCGGTCAAGTCTTTCCAGGTACCGGCCACGCCGGGTACCACCGCTTGGCCGCCCAACCGGCCGTCGGTGCCGACTTCCCGGGCCACCCGCGTCACTTCCGAGGCAAACGAGCGCAGCTGCTCGACCATGGTGTTGGTGGCCTCTTTCAGCTGCAGGATTTCGCCCCGTACGTCAACCATGATCTTCTTCGACAGGTCGCCATTGGCCACAGCGATCGTCACCTCGGCGATGTTGCGCACTTGCGCCGTCAGGTTGCCAGCCATCTGGTTGACCGAGTCGGTCAACTCCTTCCACACGCCCGACACGCCCTTGACCTTGGCCTGCCCGCCCAGCTTGCCTTCCGTGCCGACCTCGCGCGCCACGCGGGTGACCTCGGAGGTAAAGACCGATAGCTGCTCGATCATGGAATTGACCAGCTTGGCAGAGCGCAGAAATTCGCCTTTGAGCGCCCGCCCGTCCACCTCCAATTCCATCGACTGCCCGAGATCGCCCTTGGCCACGGCGCCAATCGTGCGGGCGATTTCGGTGGTCGGGCGCACCAGGTCGTCGATCAAGGTGTTGAGCGAGTCGACTGTCGTCGCCCAGCCGCCGATGGCGCCGGGGAGCGACATGCGCTGCTTCAGCCGCCCTTCCTTGCCAACGCTGGCGCTCAGCCGGCCCACTTCGCGCGAAATGCGGTCTTCATGCGCCACCGCCTGGTTGAACGCCTCGGCGATGCGCGACTCGATGCCACTCCAGTCAGCCGGCAGGCGAACGGAAAAGTCGCCGTTGCGCAGCGCCACCACGGCCGTCAACATCTGCCGCAAATGCCCCTGCGAAGCCGCCCGCTCGGCCCGCAATTCCAGCAGCTCGGCTTCGAACGATGACCCTGGCGGCAACGACGAAGAGATGGCGTTGGTCGTCTGAGTTGCTGGGTGCATGGCCAATCTCTTCATTCAAAAAGGAAACAAGGCGATTTGCAGCGCCGGTGGGTGATGCCGCGAGCCGGCTCATTATGAGAGGCCGGCCGGGCCGGGGTTAAGCGCCGCCTGCGGACCGGCGTTGGGCGATTGCTGCCGGAGTCGATCACGGCTTTTAAGCAGGCAGATGAGGACGATGGCCGCAGGTTCAGCTGCATGCAACCCGAGCGCTTGGCTATGGCTCTGGCACCCAAGCGCGCGCTTCGATGGTCGCTTGGCCTCCGCCGGCTGCACCAGCGACAGGGGTGGCGGTGGAAGACGCCGGCGTCGACAGGCGGCTCCAACGCCAGCGCGGTGGCAGGTCGGAGGCGTTGAGCGCGTCCAGATAGGCATCCAGCGCGGCGGCGTCGCGAAACGCCAGTTCCGCGCGCGCGCCGCGGTCGGCCGCCGTGATGTCAAGCGCCAGCAGTTGAACGCCCGGCACACGCACCGCTTCCACCGCGTCGAGCACATGCGCGGCATTGAACGCGGCGCGCTGTGCCAGCTGCAGCGCATCAGCCGTAAACGGCGGGGCAGATGCTGGTGAAGACGGCGGTGGCGGCAGATGACGCGCATCCAGCTGCAGGCGGGCCGCTTGGGCCTTGCCAGCCGCTTGCTGCAGTTGGCGGTTCAGTTGCAAGCTGCGCACACCTTGCCAGACGGCCAGCCCCAAAACCAGCACAATCGCCAGCGCAATGGCCAGCGCCATCAAGCCCGCGGCCCACCCCCGCTGCACCGCTGCCGCGGGCGGTGTGCGCAGCTCGATTCGCAATGCCCTCATCCGCCGTGCACCTCGACGAACGGGCCAAGCGCCAACGCAGCGGTCGGGGCGCCGGCGCCGGCCAACAGCTCGCTGCCCAAGCAAATACAGGGCACCGGCCCCGGCCCAGGCGCACCGGCCACGACCGTGCGCGCGAGAACAGCGAGCGCATTGTTCCTGTCAAGCACCGGTGAAAAATGGGAAACGGCAGCGAAACCCGACGGCCCGGCAATGAAGACGGTCAACGAATCGCAGTCGTGTACGCCCAGGCCTGCCAAGGAGTTGGCAGGCCGCGACTCAAGCGCATACCGCAAAGCATCGGCCCACCAAGGCTGCAGGCTGATCAGCGACAAACGAGCTGCGCGCGCCGCCGTTTCCAGTGCCGCCACCACTGGCTCGGCCACAGCGACCGCCAGGCGCGGCCCGCGCTGCCGACGCCCCTCGATCCACACCCGGCAGGGCGCTGCCAAACCCGTGCGCTGCGCCGCCGTGGCCTGCGCAATCTGTTCCATCTCGGCGGGTGCTGCGCCCGCCGTGGGCTGCAGGAGAATCGGCCGGCACAGCCCGCCGCTCAGCCACTGGCGCACGCGCTGGCGTGGCGCCAGCGCCTGCAGCTGCTCGGCTGCGGTGAGCAGGGCGTGTTCCGGCCCCATCACCAGTGTTGCGTATGCAGGCAGGCAAGGCCCAACACGGGCCACGCGCCGCGTGCCGACGTAAAGATCCACCGGGTTACTGCCAGCCCACCACACGCTTGATCTCCTGTGGCGTGGTGACACCGCGCTGCACCAGTGCGGCGCCCTGCGCCACCAGCGGCTGCACGCCTGACGCGGTAATGTGCGCCCGCTGAGCCGACACGGGTGCGTTGGCCATCACAAGATCGCGCAGCGCATCGTCAACCGCGTGCACCTCCGCCATTACCAGCCGGCCCTTGTAGCCGGTCCCGCGGCAGGCGTCGCAGCCCGGCGCGCACGGCACGGCAGATGCCACAACGCCGTGCAGGGCCAGCCACCGCTGCTCGTCCGCGTTTGCGGGGCGTTCGCCGGCACAGTGCCGGCATAACCGCCTCACCAGGCGCTGCACCACCAGCCCGTTGAGCGACGACATGAAGCCGAACATGTCGAGGCCGAAATGGCGAAACCGGCCGGTCACGTCGAACACGTTGTTGGCGTGCACGGTGGTGAAGACCTGGTGGCCGGTCAACGCTGACTGCACGGCGATCTCGGCGGTTTCAGCGTCGCGGATTTCACCGACCAGAATACGGTCGGGATCGTGGCGCAGGATCGAACGCAGGCCTTTGGCAAAGGTCAACCCCTTGCGTTCGTTGACCGGGATTTGCAGCACGCCGGGCAATTCGTACTCAACCGGGTCTTCGATGGTGATGGTCTTGTCCAGCCCGGTATTGATTTCCGACAGGATGGCGTAGACCGTCGTCGTCTTGCCGCTGCCGGTCGGCCCGGTCACCAGCAGCATGCCGTGCGGCAGCTCGGCCAGCGCCCGGATGGTTGCCGCACCCGCGCCATCAAAGCCCAGCAAGGGCAGCGACACCACGGCTTCTTCGCCGCCGCTGCTGCGTAGCTGCGCCTTGTCAAGCAGTCGCAGCACCGCGTCTTCGCCAAACACGCTGGGCATGATGGACACGCGCAGGTCAATGCGGCGGCCCTGGCCGAGATCAAAACGAAAGCGCCCGTCCTGCGGCGTGCGCCGCTCGGTGATGTCGAGCTGGGCCAGCACCTTGATGCGCGACACCACTTCCTCGGCCCGCACCGCATCGGCCAGCCGCGCGAAGCGCACCATCACGCCGTCCTGGCGCAGCTTGACGGTGACGCCGCCGCGGTCGCACTCGAAGTGAATGTCGCTGGCGCCGCCGGCATAGGCCGCCCGCACCGCACTGTCGACGAAATCGACCACCGGCCCGCTGCGGCCTGGTGCGGCGGTGGCAAGCCCGGTGTCGGCCGCCGCAGTGGCGTGGCCAGCCCCGCCCTCGCCCAGCCACAGCGCCAGCAAACGGGCGGGCAGCGCCACCAGTTCGGGCAGGTGGTCGAGCCCGGCGCTGGCACGCCGCACGGCCGGCTCGTCCCACGGGTCGGCCAGGCCCAGCCGCAGCGCCGGCTCGTTCGGCAGGCGCAGCGGCACGCAGGCCAGGGTGCGTGCGGTAGCGAGGTTCATCGCATCGAAATCACAAGCCGCCTGGGTGACGTCGAAAACAGCGGCCACGCCGAAGTTCTCGCGCAGTTGCGCCGCCAGCTCGGCCGGCGGCAGCCCGGCCGACCGCAGCAGCACGTCGAGCACCGCGCCGCCGCCGCAGGCGTGCAGCCGGCGGGCAGCGATCAACGCATCACGCAACCCGGCCGCCATCAGCGCACGCTGCTCGCCATGTCGAACACCGGCATGTACATCATGACGACAATGCCGCCCACCACCAGCGCCATGCCCACCAACAGCAGCGGCTCGACGATGCGCGTGGCGCGTTCGATGAAGGTCGAGAAGTTGTCGCCGTGGCGCTCGGCAATCGTCTGCAACACGCGGTCGAAGTTGCCGGTGCGCTCGCCAACGGCAAGCAGGCGTTGCGTGACCAAATCGGTCAGGCCGGCGCCGTGCAGTGCAGCCGAAACGCGCCGCCCCTGCGCCAGGCTGTGCTGCGCCGCCAGAATGCCCGCCGTCATGCGCGGCCCCAAGCCAAGCGCGGCGCAATGGCCCAGCGCTTCGTCGAGCGCATAACCGCCTTTGAACATCAGCGCCATCGACTGGTAGAGCTTGGCGAGGCGGAATTCATCCACCTGGCGTGCCAGCGGCGCCACGCGTCCCAACAGCGCTTGGGCCGCCCGCAGCATCATCCCGCGGCGCCAGGCGACGACCGCGGCGGCCAACAACAAGGCCGCGCCGGCCAGCACGGCCGCTCCGTGTTCGGTCAGCACGCCGCTGACCGCCACCAGCACGCGGGTGGCGGCGCTGGTGGGGCCGTGCAGGTCGGCGTACATGCGCGAGAACTTCGGGATCACATAGAGCAGCAAAAAAAGGACGATGAGCACGCCCAGGCCCATCACCACCGCGGGGTAGATGGCCGCGCTGACCAGCTGCTTGCGCAGGCGATCGAGCAGCGCGTGGTAGCGCAGGTAATCGTCGAGCGCCGTCACCAGGGCGCTGGTGCGTTCGCTGGCCTTGACACTGGCCACCAGCACGGCTGGGAAGCGGCCGCTCGCGGCCATCGCGGCCGACAGCGTCTGGCCCTGCCGCAAACCATCGACCAATTGCGCATGCACCTGCGCGCGCGCGGCCCCCAGCGGCTGCGCGTGCAGCGTTTCCAGCGCCTCGACCACCGTCATGCCGGCGGCCAGCAAGGTGCGCAATTCCTTGCACCACCAGGCAACGTCCAGGCCACTACTGCTGCTGCCGCCGCTGGCGGCTCCCGTCACCGCCGGCCGGGCACGCCGCACCGACAGCACCACATGGCCCGCGGCCGTCAAGCGCTGCGTCAGCTCGCTTGGTGATTCGCCGGTCAGCAGGTCTTCGTGCACCTGGGCCACAGCGGGGTCGAAAAGGCGAACCTTGAATTGCATGGGTCAGGCGGGTTTTGCAGGAAATCAATTCGTGATGTCGGCGTCATCGCCCGTGCCGCCAGCGGCGCGGTCACGGCCCCAGCTGAGCACGTCGATGTCCTTGCCGCGGTTGCTGTGCTCGCGGTACACATAAGCACTGCCCCAAGGGTCCAGCGGCACGCTGTCTTTCAAGTACGGCCCGCGCCAACGCGGCTCGCTGGCCGGCGCCACCAGCAGCGCACGCAGGCCCTCGGCATCGGTAGGGTAGCGGCCCAGGTCGATGCGAAAGGCCTGCAGCGCCTTGTCAAAAGCATCGATCTGCGCACGGGCGGCGGTGGCCTCCGAGCGTTGGATCTGGCCAAGAAAACGCGGCGCGACGATGCCGGTCAGCAGCCCGATGATGAGAATCACCACCAGCAGTTCGAGCAGCGTGAAGCCGCGGTGGCGCGTCATGGCGCCGGGCTTGCGATGAATTGCCATTCGCAATAGCGGCCGGCGGGCGGCAGCGTCAGGTGGTCGAAAACGAGGGCGCCTTGCGCCAGCGGCGCGGCGGTGCTTTGACTGTAGACGCCGCGGATGCCGCCCTCGGTATCCCGCACGGTGCCCCACGGCTGGCGCGGGTCGAGCGGGTCGGCGTACAGCCGGCGCAGGTGGCGCATCACGCCGATGAAGCGGGCGTCCAAAAGCAAGGCGTCGAGCGAACGTGGGAACTGCTTGGCGCTGCCGGGCGAAACATCGCGGTAATGGGCCAACGCCTGCGCGTACAAGCGGCCGATATGCAGCAGTTCCTGTTCACGCTCGCGCCGCACATAGTGCGCCCAGGCCGGCCCGGCAGCGGCCAGGCCCAGCGCGACCAGTGCCAGCACCAGCAGCATCGCCACCAACGTGTAACCGCCAGGCGGCGAGCAGCGGCCGGTTTTGCGGTCACCACGATGCATAAGGGCTCCCGTCCTGCGCCTGACCGGCGGCGCCGCTGTGCACATCAAATACCGCGCCGCTGCCTGATGAAGCTACTGGAGCCACGATGACCCAGCTGTCACCGCGCTGGGTGACAGGGTCAACCGGGACGGCGCGCAAGTAATGCCGGTCCACCAGTTCTTGCAGCGTGGCCGGATAACGGGCTTGGTCAGCATGAAACTGGTCGATGGCGTCGCGCAACGCGCGCAGGTCGTGCTTCAGCGCCACTTCGCGGGCAGTGTCGAGGTGCTGGATATAGCGCGGCGTGGCCACCGCCAGCAGCAGGCCCATGGCCGCCAGCACGACCAGCAGTTCGATCACCGTGAAGCCGGCCCGGCGCGCGCCTGTCCGCGGGGTCATCATCGTCATCACCACTGGCGCAGCGGTATGCCGTTGAGGCCGATGCGCTCGCTATGGCTGTAGACATCGTAAACATCGGCGCCGGCGCTGGGCGCGTTGGCCTCCGAGGCATAGCTGCGCAAGCCCCAGGTTTTGTCAGCTGGCAGCGATGCGTCAGCGGCAAACGGGTCGCGCGGGATGCGCCGCAGCCAGCGTACCGGCGCAGATGAAGCCCCGCTCGCCGCGGCCGGCGGCCCCAGCAGCGCCTGCAGGTTGGGCGGATATGGCGGAGCGCCGGCGCCCAAGCCGGCGTTTTCACGCGCCCGGCGGTAGTCGTCGATCGCATCGCGAATGTCCCACAGCGCGCGCTTGAGTTCGCGCTCTTTGTCGCGCTGCACCACGAGTTCCGCCAGCGGCATGGCCATCGCGGCCAGCAGGCCCATGATGACCAGCACGACCAA